>DYCW01000423.1 GCA_019417865.1 Ruminococcus sp.
AATTCTGGATTGCCGATGCAAGGGGACTGTGCAGCATATCAGGGCGAATCCGCCCGAATGTCACGCCGTCCATGTACTCCGATGCACGGGCGGCTGCCGTGCGGAAAATCACCGCATCCGTGATTTCTGTCCCACAGTAGCCGTCCTGATAATAGGGGAAATCTGCATAGACCATGCTTACACCTCCGTCCGCTTGACGTAGACGGTCTGCGGCTTGGAAATGCCGATACCGTACACCTTTCTGCCTTGCACGGCGGAAGAGCCGATGTAGGTATTCGTCAAATTCTTGATAGAAACTGGAACAGACCATTCCTGTACTCGGTGACACCAGTTCGGATGCCCGCAGATGAATTCTGTGGTTGTCTTCTTTCCGCTGACAATCTCGGTATCTTCAAACATGGTGTTGTTGGATTCAAACACGTTGTATCCGGCAATTCTGCCAACCACACCGCTTTGCACCAACTCCTGCGACAAATCGCCCTGTTTGATGAAACGGTCATCTGTCA
This sequence comes from Ruminococcus sp., assembly GCA_019417865.1. GTDB lineage: Bacteria > Bacillota > Clostridia > Oscillospirales > Ruminococcaceae > Ruminococcus_C. The sequence goes on from DYCW01000423.1 coordinate 507, forward strand.
TCAGGGCTTCCATGAATTCGGGGGAAGCGATCAGCCAACGTTTGCCGTCATTGGGAACACCCAGTCTGGATTGGGTTCGCTTGGCTGCCAGCACTGCCTTGTAGGCGGTGGAATCTGTAATGGCGGTTTTAGACGCAGCAACGGTAATGCCGGCGGTTGTTTCCAGTGCCCGAACGGACTTCGTGTCCATGGACAATGCTAGAGAATATGCAGCACTGTCCAGTCGCTCCACTGTAATACCATCCGGCACGGCAGCAGCGTCATAGCCGTCAATCAGTTCGTTCACTGCTTCATCATTGTCGATGTTTAAATCAAAGTAAGTGGTAGAGCCACCAGTGATGTCAACGCCTTTCTGCTTATCGTACGCTTTGACTTCTACTTCGGTATCCCGTACCGACACTTTGACTTTTCCAGCCTTCGGGCTGCCTTCATAGCGGGTATTGAAGATGAGATTGTCCTTTGTGACGAGAGTCGCCCGCAGCTTCTCATCAATCAGCGTGGAATATCGTTCTTGTAAAACGTGTGGCATAATTTGTTCCCTCCATTAGTTTCGTTTCAAATTGGGATTCATTTCATAAAAAAGTCGCTCCACATTGCTCATTGCTTGTGGAACGTGACCGGAAACCGGTGCGGCAGCTGGTTCATTTGGATTCATTTCAAACGCTTCAGGACAGTTTTTCCGCAAGTCCAGTACTACCGCATCTCCTCCGGGCAGATTGCCTTTCTCATCAAACTGCAGCTTTTGTTCTACCAACTGCCGCTTGAGATAATCCGCATAGATGTTGTTCTTCATGCCTTGCTTTTGTACAAATTTGTCCAGATTGTCGCTGTACTCCTTTGCCTCGCGGTCGGATTCAGCCTGTTCAAACTTCTGCTTCCAGTCGGCAGCCTCCTGCTTGATTTTCTCCACATCCATGCCATCAAAGGAAGAAAGCTTCTCATTGGCGGCAGTTAGCTGCGTCTGGATGGTTGCAGCGGTATCCTGTTCTGCTTTGATGTCCGCCGCATAGATTTCTGTAATCGCCTTGACGGTTTCCGCATCGGTCACACCGATACCCTCCAAAAATTTCTGGTCAATCATCTTCGGATTCCTCCTCTCCGGTGTCCAAGTCCTCCAGATTCATCAAAATGGACTTTTCGCCGATTTCGTTCAGAAATGCGGTGATTTCTTCTTGTGTGCCTGTGATTTTTAGTGTCATATGATTTCCTCTCTTTCTGATTTTTGGGTATAAAAATAGCACCTCTTGTGAGATGCTTACTTTTGATTTGTTCCGAGAACGCTTCGTTCCATGCGGTCTTCAACACGGCGATTCATCCACATAAGTGCTTCCTCAATATGTGTCAAAGCACAAGCATTTTCTCTGCATGCAAATTCGCCACTCTGAAAACCTTTGAGACGGTCTCGGACAATTTCAAGCAAATCAGTGTCAAGAACTCCGTGAACGCTATCAGGAAGTTTTCTTGCACCGTTCTGGAAACGTATAATTTCCTGAAACTGTCCCATTCCATTTTCGCCAATTGGCAGCCCTACGATGTTGTACTGATGGTTTGCACCACCGTTCCCTTTTTCGTCAGCCGCAAAAACTTGATTCAACTTTTCTCTCTTCTGGATTGTATTCAATTCTCTCATGATTTCTCCTTTCTGGCATGAAAAAAGCACCCTCTCGGATGCAACTTGACTTATGTTTTGTCAGTGT
>DYCW01000424.1:0-6775 GCA_019417865.1 Ruminococcus sp.
ATGGCATTGGATCGCTGCATCCGGCATCAAATCGAATCCGAAAGCATCTATGACGATCGTGATTTGTTGGTGCTATAGCGACAAATTTCCGCTGTAAAGATTGTGTAGTTTAGCCGCTTGCTATTTCTGGGGTTTCGAGTTAATATGTAACTACCAAAACGAACCAAACCAAAACCGGAGGAACAAGCCATGAACGAAAAAACAGCAAACCAGATTGCAAGCATGAAACAGCAGACCATCGGTGTGGAAATTGAGATGAACCACATCACCAGAGAAAAGGCAGCTCGCATTGCTGCCACCTTCTTCGGAACCGGAAGATTTTCCTATACCGCAGGCAGAAACAGATACGATACCTGGTCTGCTTGGGATGCACAGGATAGAGAATGGAAATTTCAGAAAGATGTCAGCATCGCCGGAATCGACAAAGAAAAATGTGAACTGGTCACGCCTATCCTGCATTACGAAGACATAGAACGACTGCAGGAACTGGTTCGCCAGCTCCGCCACGCCGGTGCAATTTCCAATTCACAGGTTGGAGCGGGTGTACACATCCACATCGGAGCAAACGGACACACACCGCAGACGCTCCGCAACCTTGCCAACATCATGGCAAGCCATGAACAGCTGCTCATCCAAAGCCTGAAAATTGACCAACGCCGAACCGAACATTATTGCCGGACCGTTGACCCACTGTTTTTGGAAACGCTGAACCGGAAAAAGCCCACCACCATGGCACAGCTTGCGGACATCTGGTATTGCAGCCACAGAGCAGAATCCGGCAGAAATCAACATTACAACGGTAGCCGATACCATCAGCTAAACTACCATTCGGTTTTTACAAAGGGTACGATTGAATTCCGACTGTTCCAATTTGATAACCCAACAGCAGAACGGAAAGGCGGACTGCACGCCGGACAGCTGAAAAGTTATATTCAACTTTGCCTTGCCCTGAGCCAGATGGCGAAAATGGTAAAAACCGCAAGACCGAAACCACAGCAGAATGAAAATCCGAAATTCGCCATGCGAACATGGCTGATGCGATTGGGATTCATCGGAGACGAATTCGCAACGGCAAGAGAAATCCTGACCAGAAACCTTTCTGGTGACGCTGCTTTTCGATTTGGAAGAACCGCCTGACAGCGGTGATCACTTCCCTACCCTGCCCACTTCGGTGGGCTTTTTGGGGTAGCAGGCAACGCCTGAAAAAACAGAAAAGGATGTGCAATCTATGAGAAAATATTATCTTGCCTATGGGAGCAACCTGAATGTGGAGCAGATGCGATTCCGCTGTCCGGATGCAAAAATTGTTGGAACAACATGGATTCCCGATTATCGACTGCTATTCAAGGGCAGCAAAACGGGTAGCTACCTGACCATTGAACAAAAAGCAGATTCTTCCGTACCAGCTGCGGTCTGGAGCGTTTCCGAAAACGATGAACACCGACTGAATGTGTATGAGGGCTTTCCACAGTTCTACTACAAAAAGGAGCTTGCCGTTCCGGTACGGCTGCCCAGTGGGGAAACGGTTGTCCGGAATGCCTTTGTGTACATCATGCACGAAAATCGGAAGCTGGGTCTGCCAACAGCAGCCTACTGGGAAACTTGCCTGTCTGGTTACCGCAGTTTTGGATTTGAACACACCATTCTGGAACGGGCATATTGGGACAGCAGGGAGGGGATTTCTTATGAAAACGAATAAGCAACAAAAACGGATTTGTCCGCTGTGCCATCAAGCTTACTACGATGCTCCGGCAATTTCCAGAGTGGACAATCAAACGCCAATCTGCCCCGACTGCGGTACCAGACAGGCACTGCAATCTATCGGCATTTCCAAGCAGGAAACCGAGCAGATTCTTTTCACCATTCACAGCGTACAAACGGCAGAATAAGCCGCCACGTTCGCCTGTGTGGGCGATTTGCAGCGAGCATGGATTGTTTTCCGATGGCAGTTCTGAATGGGCTGTACGAGGCAGAGGGTCGGCTGGTTTCCGACCCTTTGGCTTGTGTTTTTTGGTTTGGTGGTTATCGGTTGGTGCGGCATTCCCACATAAACTCTGCCCAAGCTTCGTACTGCTCCCTGCGAAGTTCCTCTTCGTCAATTTCCTCTGTTTGCATTCGAATGTCGGTAACTTCTTCCAAGATTGTGCCGTTTCGTTCGGCGTCTTCCTTTGCGTAGCTTTCCGCTTCTGATTCTTCGAACTCCTCTGCTTCCCGTCCGGTCAATTCCAGTTCGTAGTAGTATTCGCTGTCCACCCATTCAATGATAACCTTTTTGATTTTCTCCATTTTCGTTTCCTCCGTTTTTTGTTTTGCTTGGTTTCCCTTGCGTTGTGTACATATTAACTCTTTTCAGCCGATATATCAAGCGGCTAAATGTACAGAACTATCGCAGAACAGATGCCGGATTTCTTGTGTAACTTACACACAAGCACGAAATAGCTTCCAAATAAGGAGTGTGATGCCAGATGAAAAAACTCACCGATTTCTTTCGCAGCCGGGACAAGCCGAAAAACAGCTATGACAGTCCGGGTTATCGCTACCTTTTCGGCAGAACACCCAGTGGAAAACGGGTGGACGACCAAAACGCCATGCAAATTGTGGCGGTCTATGCCTGTGTGCGAGTCCTGTCCGAAGCCGTCGCCCAGCTGCCTTTGCATGTCTACCAATATACAGATAACGGAAAAGAGCGAGTGCCAAAGCATCCGCTCTATTTTTTACTCCACGACCAGCCCAATCCGGAGATGACCTCGTTTGTTTTTCGGGAAACGCTGACAAGTCACCTGCTGCTATACGGCAATGCCTACGCACAGATTATCCGAAACGGAAGAGGAGAGGTCATTGGGCTGTATCCGCTGATGCCGGATAAGATGAAGGTCGACCGGGATGACAAGGGCAGACTGATTTACAAATACAGCCGATACGATGAACAGAACCCGAATTTCAAGAAGCAGGGTGAGATTATTCTCTATTCGGATGAGGTTCTGCATATTCCGGGACTTGGTTTTGACGGCTTAGTCGGCTATTCTCCGATTGCTGTCGCAAAAAATGCGATCGGTCTTGCAGTTGCCTGTGAGGAATATGGTGCATCGTTTTTTGCAAATGGTGCTTCGCCCTCTGCCGTTCTGGAGCATCCCGGCGTCATCAAAAATCCAGAACGCTTGCGAAATTCATGGCAGCAAGCCTACGGTTCCGGCAATTCCCACAAGGTCGCAGTCCTCGAAGAAGGCACAAAGTACACACCGATTTCCATACCGAATAACGAAGCACAATTTCTGGAAACCAGAAAGTTTCAAATTGAAGAAATCGCCCGACTGTACCGTGTGCCGCTGCATATGATCGGCGACCTTGACCATGCGACCTTTTCCAATGTGGAGCATTTATCCTTAGATTTTGTGAAGTATTCACTTGACCCGTGGCTTGTCCGCTGGGAACAAGCCATGCAAAAAGCCCTGCTTTCGGAATCGGAAAAAGGGCGGTATTTCATCAAATTCAATGTAGAGGGACTGCTGCGTGGTGATTATGCGAGCCGTATGCAGGGCTATGCAACAGCAAGACAAAACGGCTGGCTGTCCACCAATGACATTCGGGAACTGGAAGATATGAATCAGGTTCCGGCAGAAGAGGGCGGAGACCTGCTGCTTGTGAACGGCTCATTTACAAAATTAAAGGACGCCGGTGCCTTTGCAAATACCAATTCTAACGAAAGGAAGGAAACAAACGGATGAAGAAAAACCGATTCTGGAACTGGGTCAGAAATGAATCCGACAGGGAATCCATTCTGTACTTGTACGGTGCGATTGCCGATGAAACTTGGTTTGAGGACGACATCACACCTGCCATGTTCCGGTCAGAACTGCAAAAACATACAGGAGATGTCACGGTCTTTATCAACTCGCCGGGCGGCGATGTCTTTGCAGCCAGCCAGATTTATACCATGCTGCGAGAACATAAGGGCAAGATTACCGTCAAAATTGACGGCATTGCTGCCTCTGCTGCTTCTATCATCGCCATGGCAGGCGATGAAACGCTGATTGCACCGACTGGTATGCTGATGTGCCACAACCCGATGACATTTGCCTCTGGCAACAAGGAAGACATGGAAAAAGCAATTTCCCTGCTGGAGGAAGTCAAGGAATCCATCATCAATGCCTATGAAGCAAAAACCGGTCTTTCCAGAGCGAAAATCTCGCATCTGATGGACGAAGAAACGTGGATGAATGCCAAGAAGGCGTTGCAGCTTGGCTTTGTAGACGGCATTCTTTTTGAGAAGAAGGAAAAGGAGATGCCTTTTTCTCCAGAAGAGCCGCCGGAAGAAGAACCGGAGGAACAGGAGCCGGAAGAGAGGGCGGAAGAAAAAAAGAATACTGCACCCTCTATGCTGTACTCCCCTTCCCATACCAGAGATTCTTTCCTGCAGAAGCTTTCCGACCATCCATCCAGCGGCACACCCATTGACCAGTTGGACAAACGACTGGCACTTTTAAAGTACTAATTACAGGAGGTTTTGAATATGACCATTCAGGAATTGAGAGAAAAGAGAGCCAAGGCATGGGACACCGCCCGTGATTTTTTGGACTCCAAGCGAAATGAAAGTGGTCTGCTTTCCGAAGAGGACAGCAAGACCTATGATGCCATGGAACAGCAGATTGTAGCCTACGGCAAGGAGATTCAGCGGCTGGAACGGCAGACAGAACTGGAAGCCGAGCTGAAGCGTCCAACCAGCACGCCGATTGTCACACCACCGGGGCTGTACAACACGCCTGCAGCAGAACGGCGTGGCACGGCATCCGATTCCTACAGCACGGCTTTCTGGAACAGCATCCGCAATCGAAACTACTACGATGTGCGGAATGATTTGCAGGTTGGTGTCAATGAAGAAGGTGGCTATCTGGTGCCGGATGAGTTTGACCGACGTCTGGTAGAGGCATTGGAAGAAGAGAACATCTTCCGTCCGCTTGCAACCGTGATTACAACTGCCAGCGGCGACCATAAAATTCCGATCGTCACAGCGAAAGGCGAGGCTGTTTGGATGGAAGAGGGCACGCCCTATACGCCGTCTGATGATACATTTGGACAGGGGATTCTGGGTGCCTACAAGGTTGGTACTGCCATTAAGATTTCAGAGGAGCTGCTGAATGATTCCGCTTTTGACCTGACATCCTATATTTCCAGAGAGTTTGCAAGACGGATTGGTGCGAAGGAGGAAGAGGCATTCCTCATTGGAGATGGCGTGAATAAGCCGACAGGTATTTTTGCCGCTGCTGGCGGTGCAGAAAACGGTGCGGCCACAAGCGGTGCGAATATTTCCTTTGATGATGTTATGGAATTGTTCTACTCTGTAAAATCTCCGTATCGTAAGAAAGGCGTCTGGATTCTGAACGATGCCACTGTCAAGACTCTGCGGAAGCTGAAGGACAGCACTGGTAACTACATCTGGAATCCGTCCGTTTCTGCCGGACTGCCGGATACCATCCTCAACCGCCCATACTACACATCTGCCTATGCTCCAACCGCAGAAGCCGGAAAGAAAGCCATTGCATTCGGTGACCTGAAGTATTATTGGATTGGCGACCGTGGCGGACGCTCTTTCAAACGGCTGAATGAACTGTTTGCTATGGCAGGACAGGTTGGTTTCCTCGCTTCTCAGCGAGTAGACGGCAAGCTGATTCTCTCCGAAGCCGTTAAGACCCTCACCATCAAAGCATAAGCAGATTGGGGGCGGTTGGGGTGGTAACACTACAGGAACTGAAAAATTATCTGCGTGCGGACGTCGAGGAAGATGACCAGCTGATTCTCTCCTTGCTGGACACCGCAAAACGGTTGGTGATGGATGTCGGCAGAATGGACGAAACCCAGCTCGCCGACAACGAGGACACCGTGCGAACTGCCCTGCTTTACACGGTATCCTATTTGTATGAGAATCGCAACACAGCAGACATGCACAAACTAACATTGAATTTGCGTGCCATGCTGTTTGCACAGAGAGAAGGGATCCTCTGATGGAAATCGGGAAACTGAATCAACGGATTACGGTTCTGGAAAACCGTACTGTCGTAGATGAAATCGGCAATCACACCACAAAATGGGAAGAAGCCTTCTCCTGCTGGGCGAATGTCACAGTAAAAAGTTCTTCGGAAAGCGATGCAGCCGGTGTGACAAAAGAAGTACAGACTTTGCAATTTCTGATTCGGCAGCGGCATCCCGAAACAATCTCCACGACAAAGAACCGGATTGCATTTCAGGGTGCCATTTATGACATTATCAGCATGACACCGGATTTTGTCCGGAAAGACTATCTGAAGATTTCCGCAACGGCAAGGAAAGGAAGCTATCAAGATGGACTATATTAACGTAGAAAATTTAGCGTCTGCGATTTCAGAAGAACTTCATGCATATGCAGCACTTGCAAACGAAAGCGTAAAGAAAGCAGTACAGAAAACGGCACAGGCTGTCAAAAAAGAAATCCAACAGACTGCACCAAAAGATACCGGAAATTATGCGAAAAGTTGGTCGGCTTCTAAAACATTGGAAAGAAGCGGTGCGATGCAGATGACTGTGTACTCAAAAGACCACTACCAAATCGCACATCTTTTGGAGAAGGGGCATGCAAAAAGAAACGGCGGTCGTGTAGAAGGGATCCCTCATATTGCACCGGCAGAAGCACATGGAAAAGAGATGTTGGAAGATTTGATTCGAAAGGCGTTGACCTAAAATGACCTATGAAGAAATTCATGATATGGTGCAGGAAATGGAGCTGCCATTTGCCTATCATCAT
>DYCW01000424.1:6785-8272 GCA_019417865.1 Ruminococcus sp.
ATTTTGCACAAGGAGAATCCCCTGACCCGCCGTTTCTGCTGTTTCTCTCGCCGGGAGAACATACCTTTTCTGCGGACAACCGTATGTACTACAGCTTCAAACAGCTGGATCTGGAACTGTATACGGATAAAAAGTCTCCGGAACTGGAACAGCAAGTGGAAGCCGTCCTGAAACGGCATCACATTTTTTACACGAAATCAGAAATCTGGATTGCAAAAGAAGCACTCTATGAAGTGCTCTATGAAATGGAGGTATGACTATGCCAATGGATAAAAACAAGGTCAAGTTCGGATTGAACAAAGTACACTGGGCAAAAATTACGGGCTATGATGAAGATGGCATGCCAATCTATGCTGACCCTGTTCGGCTGCCGGGTGCGGTCGATCTGAGCATCGATGCAAACGGAGAAGCAGAACCGTTCTTTGCAGACAACTGTGTTTACTATCTTTGCAATAACAATTCCGGTTATGATGGAGATCTTGAAGTTGCTTTAATTCCTACAGATTTTGCAACTGCCATTCTGAATGAGATTCTGGACAGCAAGGGGGTTCTGGTAGAAAAGAACGATACAGAAGTTGCAGAATTTGCGTTGTTCTTCGAGTTTGAAGGGGATAAAAACAAGATTCGTCATGTATTCTATCGCTGTTCTGTTTCCCGTCCGGCAACGGAATCCAGCACAACCGAGGACAGCAAGGAAGTCAAGACGGAAAAGCTGTCTCTGACTGCAACTGCACTGGACAATGGTCTGGTAAAAGCAAAGAGCTGCGAACAGACTGACAAGACCGTTTATGACAACTGGTACAAGGCTGTGTACATGCCGGATTTGACGACTACGACAACGGAAACGACTGCATAAGGAATAGGAGGAACGCTTTATGGGAATCAAGAAAAATATTCTGATTGACGGAAAAGAAGTACCATTCAAGGCGAGTGCAGCAGTGCCTCGCCTTTATCGTTTGAAATTTGGCAGGGATATTTATCGGGATTTTGCAGCTTTGCAGAAAGCGGTCAGTGAAAATTCAAAACAGAAAGAAGAACAGAGTGAGGAAGAAAGAATGTTTTCTTTCCTCAGCACTGATGTACTGGAGCTGTTTGAAAACATTTCCTATATCATGGCACGGCATGCGGATCCGGAAAATGTACCAAATAATCCGGATGAATGGTTAGAGCAGTTTGAGATGTTTTCTATCTATGAAGTTCTGCCACAACTGATGGAGCTTTGGGGATTCAACATTGACACACAGGTACAGGCTAAAAAAAACATCGCCCAATTGACCGGGAAATGACGACACCCTTATTTCTTCTGCGTTGTGTGCAGATTGGGCTTTCTCTGCCCGATTTGGAGCTGCTGACAATCGGAATGGTAGACGATATGTTCACGGAACGAGAAAACGATGACTTGAAATATGCCTACAAGGCAACACAAGCGGACTTTGATTTATTTTAACGTTAAAATAAATCAAATTATCACAACCTAAAGGATATCC
>DYCW01000425.1 GCA_019417865.1 Ruminococcus sp.
GTGGAACACCGCCGATGCCCAGTGCAAGGTCGAGTGTCATAGAACCGGTCGGGATGGCATCCACCTGCATGGTATTGGCTTGTCCCAGCCGCATGACAGCACCGCTGCCGTAGGTTTTAATAATATGAGCGATGGCACTTTCGAGGGCCTTTTTCTTTTCTTCTTTGCTTTCCGGCATGACGATTTGGGATTTATTTTTTTTCAGTTCTTTTGCCATAGGGAGAACTCCTTTCTAATAGCAGATGTTAGTTTGGTACGCTATTGATTATAAGGCGTTAGATGTTCAATTTTTTCACTTCTGAGGGTGGCAGAGGAATGCAGGGAAAGAGAAGCAAAAAGAATGAAAGCACTTGATGGCATTCTCGCTTTATGATAAAAATTCCCGCAGTTGTGTTTCCAGTAATGCCCGTACCTTTGCATAGGAAAAATCCTGCTGCCGCTTTCGTTGCTGTGCAATCAATTCCCGCCGTAACAGCGTATCCGTCAGAATCCGGTCTGCCACCATTGCCGTTTCTACTGGATCTTTGCGGTCTAACAAAATGCCGCTGTCTCCTAACGTGTCCGGTACGGCACAGGAACGGTATGCCAGAATGGGAACCCCGAAATACATCGCCTCCACCAATGGCACACAAAACCCCTCATGTTCGCTCATGCAGAGAAACAGGTCTGCGATATGATAATAGGCAAGAATATCTGTAAATGGAATATGTCCAGTAAACAGTACGTTTTCTACCTGCAATGCCGCTGTATACCGGCAGAGCCGCCGATAATATGATTCTGTGCCCGACCAAGATCCAACTAAAATCAGACGGGATTTGGGATTGCAGAACCGCTGATAACAGGAGAACGCCCGAATGATGTCTTCGTGCTTCTTATTCGGGGCAATTCGTCCCACGAAGATAAAATTTGCATAGCCGTCGTTGTCATAGCGGTCAATGATTTCCTGTGTGGGCTTTTTGGCATAGTCCGAGAAGGGAATCAGCACCGGACGAATCGCAATCGGACAGGTATAGCCCATTTCCAGCAATGCCTGTTTGTTGAATGCGGAGTCCGCCAGACAGAAGTCTATGTGTTCTGCCAGCTGTAACACACCGGTGAGGCCTTCATTCAGAAGCTGTGTGAGTTGGGCATTGTACGGTTGAAAGAAATGAGACGGGGTAATATTATGGTAAATCATACCTTTTTTACAGCGAAACTGTTTGATTTTCTCATTTAGTGCACTGCCGGTGGACATGTGATATAGAACGGCATCCTCCGGCTGCAATCTGGGTAGCCGGGAGATAGATTTTGCCGTTCCGGCAGGCAGACGAGAATCTATGTTCTCCGCATAAATGCCAGTCTGATACCCCATATCCCGCAGCACTTTTGCAATCGCAATGGCATCGTTGCTCACGGCATCCCCCATGGAAATGGTGGGCAGCAGCTGCACGACCCTCATTGTGCTGCCTCTTTCTCTCCAAGCTGTTCCTGTAGTGCTTCAATTTGTTTGGTTAGTGCGTCAATTTGCATCCGGCTGTTTTTCTGCTGCAATTCCAGATCGGCAATTCTTGTGGCAAGGGCAGCGTTACTGTGTGTCTGCG
>DYCW01000426.1 GCA_019417865.1 Ruminococcus sp.
CTTTGGATCCGCAGTGGCCGGATATCATTCCATCTTTGAAGTCTCTGGAAGGCTCCATGTGGTATGAAAATTAAAATTTGATCAATCTAATCTATTGGTAATCGTGTAATTGCCCTGTGCAAAGGGTGCAGGGCATTACATAATTTATATTTGAAAGGAAATAGAAAAATGAAGACTACATTTAAGAAGGCAATGGCCGCTGTTTCCGCAGCTGCAGTCGTTGCTACTTCTACCGCTGTTTTCACAGCTGTTGCTCCAGTTGAAGCTGCTGGCGAAACATTGTCTATCAGTTCTGTTGAACTGACATTGGATGAACTGAAGGCTGCCAACTATACTGTTACATTGGTTGCTTCTATTAGTGGTAACACAGAAGGCATTCAGGGTATTGGTTTTGGTTTTCAGCATGATGAAAGATTGACTATGACAGGCTTTTATGCTACAGGCATTCTCGCTACAAAAGGTTTGAAGTATAATGAAGGTTCTGCTTATAACAGTGCTCTTCAGTGTCTGTGGCTCGGCGGTGCTATTTTGGAAAACCCGCTGACTGGTGTAAAGACTGCTGATGGTGATGGTGCACTGTATGAAATTGAGTTGCAGGTTCCAACAGATGCACAGCCGGGTGATGAGTACACTCTGGTTGGTCTGGCTAATGACTTGGATTCAGGTGATGCAGCATATATTGTGACTCCTTCCGGTCAGTCTTCCCTGAATACTGCTACTGGTTACATCACCATCAAGGGTGAAACTACAACAACATCTACCACAACCACCACTACCACAACTACTACCACCACAACCACTACAACTACATCTACCACTCCAACCACCACTTCTACCACCACCACAACTAGCCACATTACAACTCCAGCAACTACCACAACTACCAAGGCAGGAACCACAACTACTACAACTGGTAAGCCAGGCACTACTACCACCACAACTGGTAAGCCGCAGCCAGGTACAACTGCTAAGGTAACTACCAAGAAGGCAACTGGTTCTACCAGCTCTCCGAAGACCGGCAGCATGATTCCGGTTGCAGGTGCTGTTGCAGCAATCGCAGTAATCGGCGGTGTTGCTCTGGTTTCCAAGAAGAGAAAGTAAGAATCTCTGATTCTGACGAATCTTCTGAAAGAACAGAACACAATTAAAAAATGCAGGTAATTCGTTTTATGAGGAGCAATGATTTCATTTCAAGTGAGGTCATCTACATAATAGCGAAATAATGCGAAATGGAACGGGCGTGCTTTGGAAGAAGTACGCCCGTTTCTGTTCACCCCTTTTTCATTTCTTGCATAAAATGGAGTACACCCAGAAATCAAATTGGGTGACAATCCGGATCAAAAGGAGGGAATGCAAATGAAAGAGCCTTTGCGAATATTGGTAGCAGGCGGTGACCGCCGGCAAAAATATGCTGCCCAAATGCTTGCACAGCAGCCCGCATTTTCTGTTACAACGGTCGGTTTTTCTCATCCAGTTCCATCTGCACTATCAGAAACCGATGTGTTATTGTTACCAATTCACACCAGTCCAGAAAATGTACCGTCTCCCTATGGGGAACTATCGCTTCCGTGGCTGTTGTCCAGCGTGAGGGCAGACGGTTTGGTGTGCGGCGGAATGCTTCCCGAAGCAGTTTGCCGGATGTGTCAGGAACAAAAGCTGGATTTTTGCGATTATTTTCAGCGGGAGGAGCTTTGCCTTGCCAATGCTGTGCCAACGGTGGAGGGGGCACTGCAAATCGCCATGTCAGAACTGGAAAGAACGATCTGCGGCAGTCGGGTGCTGGTAATCGGTTACGGTAGAATTGGCACGCTTATGGCAGAACGTTTACAGGGACTCCGTGCTGACATCACAGTTGCCGCACGAAGTTGTCAGGATGCTGCACGCTGTCAGGCAAATGGACTAAAGTGGCTGCATCCGACTGAAATTGCCAAACACGCTGGCGAGTTCGATTGGTTCTGTAACACGGTGCCAGTGTTGATGCTGGATGAAAAAGCCTTGTCCAATATGCAGTCGGATGCACTGGTGATTGATCTGGCATCAAAGCCAGGGGGGACGGATTTTGATGCTGCAGAACGCCTGAAACGCCGTGTCATCTGGGCATTGGGTCTGCCCGGTAAAGTCGCACCGCTGACCGCTGGAGAAATAATTGCGAAAACCATCTTCCATATTTTACAGGAGAGGGGACTCGCATATGCAAGAAACACTTCGTAAGCGAATCGGGTTTGCGGTGACTGGTTCGTTTTGTACCTTTTCCGCTGCTTTTGCAGAGGCAGAACGGCTGGTCGCTGCTGGTTATGCCGTCACGCCAATCTTTTCGGAACACGCTGCCGCTTTGGACACCCGTTTCGGCAAGGCTGCCGACCAACAGAAAAAATTAGAGGAAATCTGTGCAAATAAGGCACTTTTGGGCATTTCTGCGGTAGAGCCGCTTGGACCAAAAGACTTACTGGATGCCATTGTCGTTGCCCCTTGTACCGCAAATACCATGGCAAAGTTGGCACTCGGCATTACCGACACCACTGTTACAATGGCAGTCAAATCCATGCTGCGAAACGAAAAACCAATTATATTGGCATTGGCAACCAACGATGCCCTGCGTGCATCAGCCAAAAATCTTGGATTGCTGCTGAATGCGAAAAATTATTATTTTGTACCGCTGCGGCAGGATGCTCCTGTGAAAAAGCCTGCTTCTTTGGTGGCAGATTTTACTCGTCTGCCGGATACTGTAGCGGCAGCATTGGAAGGACAACAAATTCAACCAATGTTTATACAAAATCTATAAAATATAAAAAATACCATGTTATACTA
>DYCW01000427.1 GCA_019417865.1 Ruminococcus sp.
CCCTACCGGACGGCACCTGTGATACCACTTTCATAGAAACCCCGTCTGTTTCGATGACATTGCCGATTTCACCGATAATAACATTGGACTCTGGCATCCCCATAGAATAGGCAATCTGTGCATGTTTTACCAAGTGTTTATATTCCCCGTGCACAGGAATGAAGAACTTCGGCTTTGTCAATGCCTGAATCAATTTCAATTCTTCTTGACAAGCATGTCCCGAAACATGTACCTCATACATTGCCTCATAAATCACCTCTGCACCGGATTTCATCAGTTCATTGACCACCCTGGTCACATGTTTTTCATTTCCAGGGATTGGATTTGCAGAGATGATGATAAAATCATTCGGGGTAATCACCACTTTTTTATGGCTGTTCATTGCCATTCTGGTCAGTGCAGACATAGGCTCCCCCTGACTGCCAGTGGTAATCAGCACAATCCGTTCATCGGGATAGCGGCTCATCTCATCAATGTCAATCAAAATTCCCTTCGGTACATTCAAGTAGCCCAGTTCCAATGCAGTGGAAATGACATTTACCATACTTCTGCCAAAAACGGCAACCTTCCGGTTACTACGCTGTGCATTGTCAATGATCTGCTGAACCCGATGAATATTGGAAGAGAATGTTGCAATGATAATCCGTTTACCGGTTGCCCGTTTAAACAGTTTGTCAAAGGACTCCCCAACCGTCCGCTCAGAACGAGTAAAGCCAGAACGTTCTGCATTGGTGGAATCCGCCATCAATGCCAGTACACCACGGCTGCCGAGTTCACCAAACCGTGCCAGATCAATCACATCGTCATCGACAGGAGAAAAGTCTACTTTAAAGTCACCCGTGTGCACAATAATGCCAGCCGGTGTGTGAATTGCCATCCCGACAGAACCCGGAATGGAATGGTTTACTTTAATGAACTCTACACCCATGCATCCCATTTTCACTGTTCGCTTTGGCTGCACCTCACAGAGCTTCACCGCATTTGCCAGACCATGCTCCTCCAGCTTACCCTTCACCAGTCCCAGCGTCAGCTTTGTTCCATAGATCGGAACATTGACCTTTTTCAACAGGTATGCCAAGCCGCCGATATGATCCTCGTGTCCGTGCGTCAGCACAATACCCCGCAGCTTATCCCGATTTGCCTCCACATAAGTGAAATCTGGAATGACAATGTCAACGCCCGGCATATCACCATCCGGAAATGCCAGACCGCAGTCCAGAATGAACATATCATTGCTGCACTCGAACACAGTCATATTCTTTCCGATTTCGTTTAAGCCGCCCAACGGAATAATCCGAACCGGTGTCCGCCGCACTTCCTGTTTGTGATTGGAACGGTTCTGAGATGCCGCAAATGCTGCTGTGCGGGTAACAGTCTTTGCACGCCCCTTTGTCTTTACAAGGTCTCCGCTATTCTGCTTCGGCATTCTACGTCGATAATTCCGCTTTTTCGGCAGTGCTGCTGCCTTTCCCTCTTTTCCTTCTTTCGTAGCCAAATAAAAAACCTCTCTTTCTGCTCGCAAATGCGGCAGAAGGCATTGCACAAGCGACGCAATTTCCGTTCTGCTGCGTCATAGTTTGTGCAATTTCCATAACTGGATACATCCGATACAAATAAATCAAATCAAAAACAAGTTTTGCAACAATCACCATAATCTGGCAAGCCTGTATTACTG
>DYCW01000428.1 GCA_019417865.1 Ruminococcus sp.
GAATCAGCATGGGATTCACACTTTCTGGCTGTCCGACCGACAGCAGCCATTCCCACATCACTGCCTGTTCTGTCACTTCCGCCCGTTGGCAGTCGATCTGCGGCAGCAAGTCCACCGTCCGCACACCCCGCTTTGATTTCTTCTCCACCAATACTTCGGGCTGTTCTAAAAAATGCTGCCACTGTTCCAGCAAAATTTCCGGCTGTTCACTCGGCAACGTTATCCGATAGCGGACATAGGCAAGCTCTCCCATCTTATGCACGGGCTCATAGGCAGTCAGCAGCTCTAACCCCTCTGGCAAAGCCTGCTGCAGTTGTGTTTTCGCAGATTCCGGCTCAACGGGTTCAGCAAACCGCACTTCTAAAATCTCCCCAATACTTTCCATGCCAAGCGGCAAAGCAGCCGCAAACACTGCCTCCATATGCGGATGAAAGCCATTTGTATAATGCACCGGCAGACCGGAACGCCGGATGGCTCTCTGCACACAGCGAACCAAATCCAGATGGGAAATATATTTTGCTCTACCAGTTTTGGCAAATCGAAAACGCAGTACTTCCTTCAAAAGCAATTCCTCCCCACTGCATGATTGACGCCGCAGCCAGCACAACTCTGCCGGCAGTTCGGTGTGGTCTTCGCCTGTTTTGCCCGTTCGTATTCTCGAATTAAGAACGACTTGTTGACCATGTAATCCAAATGCTCCCACGGTAAAATTTCTGTATAGGAGCGTTCCCGATTGGCATAAAATGCCGGATCCACCCCACATATTGCAAAGGCTTTCTCCCAATGTTCCCAGCAAAACCGGTCGCTCCAGCTGTCAAACCGGCTGCCATTCTGCCATGCCTGCAAAATCACACGGCACAAACGGCGGTCACCTCTTGCCAATACCGCTTCCAGCAAACTGATTTTCTGGTCATTCCAACTCACCTTGACTCGTTTCCGATGCGGCTTCGGGATGCTAGCAATCAGATGTTTCTGCCGCTCAGCAATTTGTTCTGCGGTTGCCTGCGGCACAAATTCAAACGGCGTATGCGGCTTTGGCACAAAGGTAGAAACACTGATGGAAATTTCTACGCCTTTTCCTTTGGGGCGATTGGGCTGGTCAAAATAGAGCCCAATGATTTTTTCTGCTAATTCTGCAATGCCAGCGATGTCCTCCAAAGTTTCTGTTGGCAACCCCATCATAAAATACAACTTCACATGATAATAACCGCCGGAAAACGCAATCTCCGCTGCACGAAGAATCTCCTCCTCCGTGACATTTTTATTGATGACATCCCGCAGCCGCTGTGTCCCTGCCTCCGGTGCAAATGTCAGACCGCTTTTTCGAATCCGCTTCACCTTTTCCATAAAGGTTTCAGAAAAGTTGTCCACCCGCAGAGACGGTAAACTCATGGTAATTTTTCGATCTTCTGTATAGGTCAGCAATTCTGTAAGAATTGCTTCCAGTTCATGATGGTCACTGGTGCTGAGCGAGGATAAAGAAAGTTCATCATAACCCGTCTGCCGGCAGAGCTGTTCCGCCTGTTGACAAACCACCTCTGCGGATTTTTCTCGAAATGGTCGATAGATAAACCCCGCCTGACAGAAACGGCAGCCCCGAATACAACCTCTTAACACTTCTTCCACCGCACGATCATGCACCGTTTCTGTAAACGGTACAATAAAAGAATCTGGGTAATATACTTTGCTCATATCAGAAATGATTCGCTTTTGGATTCTTGCTGGTGCCCCATTATTCGGCTGTACCGCAGCAATGGTACCATCTGCATGATACTGCACATCATAAAATGACGGCACATAGATACCCTCTATTTTGGCAGCTTCCCGCAAAAACATTTGCTTGTCCGCCCCCTGCTGTTTCATTTCCGCATACAGTGCCATCAATTCCAGATTAACCTCTTCCCCTTCCCCCAGAATGAACAGGTCAAAGAAATCGGCAATTGGCTCTGGATTACAAACACAGGGACCGCCTGCAAAGATGAGCGGTGCAAGCGAATTGCCTCGCTCAGATGCCAAAAGTGGAATTCCCGCCAAATCAAGCATGTTTAAAATATTGGTATATGCCATTTCATACTGCAAAGTGAAGCCAACCATATCAAAATGAGAGACGGGTTCTAAACTCTCCAGTGTAAACAACGGAATGTGATGCTGCCGCATCAGCTGTTCCATATCGGTATCTGGTGCAAACACTCGCTCACAAGCATAATCTGGTTGTGCATTGGTTAAACTGTAGAGAATCTTCATGCCAAGGTGCGACATGCCGATTTCATACGTATCTGGAAAACAAAAGGCAAACCGCACAGAAACAGATTCCGGCTCTTTCCGAATGCTGCCGATTTCGCCGCCAATATATTGTGCTGGTTTCTGTACCTGCAATAACAATGGCTCTAATTGTGATAGCAGACTGATTTTGCTCACTCCTTTTTTAAAGAAACACTGTTCTGGAATAGAAACAGCTTTCATTTCATTTCTATGAATCACTCATTCCATTTTCGATTTTTCACTGGCTTGCCATGCCCAAAGTAAATAGTTCTGCTCCCGAATTTGCTGATTCTTTCAGCACTTCTTAACATAGCCGATTCATCATGATAGAGCATAGAAACCGTCGGATAAAATAGATTCATTAAAGCATCTCCCACAATCAAATCAGTTTCATTGACAGCAATTGCAATTGAACCGTTTGTATGTCCTGGAACAGATAGAATGTTAGCCGATATTCCATAAGCCTTCAAGGTATCCCCTTCTGATAAAAATACAGTCGGTGTAAATGCAGGTATCTTTTCTTTAAGGGCACCTTTTATGGAAATAGACAGAACCATTTTACCTAAGATGCTTTTCGCTTTTAACGTTTGTGCAAGGTTGTTTTCTAATAAATCAAGGTCATCTTTACATATAGCAACAGGGATATGCAGTTCCTTTGACAAAAAAGCTGCATTCTGAACATGATCAAGATGCCCATGCGTAAGTACCAATAACTGCATATGATATGGTTTACAAGCGTTTAATATTTTTTCTTTGTATTTCTCACGGCATGTGTCTACTAAAACAGCATTTTTTCCGTTGGAAATAATATAACAATTTCCATTGCCGCATGGAATCCGTTCCACCTTCTCCATTGTTTCATTCCTTCCCTGCATTTTCATGATAAACATATTGCACTTCCCGGAGGGGGGTTCCTCCAATATTATCTTCCAAATACCTGCCGCTGCAAGAAAATCCAGCTTTCTCATAAAAATGTCTTGCCCTGTTATTCTGTTCCAATACCCACAAAAATATATCAAAAAAACCCATCTTTATCAACTCTTGAATAGCAGCTTTCAGAAGCAGCTTCCCATAGCCCTTGTCCATATACTCTGGCAGAAGATAAATGGAAACAATCTCGCCATAGCCTTCCATCTCCGGAAATCTGGATTTACAGTAGCTTGCAGTTCCAATCATTTTTTCGTCTTCCAGCATAATCAGTGAATACCGTTCCGCCTGATCAACAGAAGCTGCCCAATGTCCTTTTGGAATGCTGTTCAGATAAGACTGTGAAATAATGCCCGTATATGCATATTTCCAACTCTCTTCATAAATTTGGCTGATTGCATTTCGGTCATCCGCATTGTTGATCGTTCGAATTATCATATCATCACCTATTCGTAAAATTCATGCTGCTGTACACAATTGTCCGGCTATCTCTCACTCATATACTTTTTAATTTCATCTGAAGTTAATTTTCGTACCTCAGTGTTCGGATATTCTTTATAATCTCCGACAGAAAATATCGGTTTCATTTTTCTGCAACTTTTATCTTTATTTTTACTCAAATAAAATTGTAAATCTATAATTTCAGCAAAGATTTTGTAGGATATTCTGCCCCTGCTGTTAACTATTTCATAAATACCACACGGCTTTTTTGTAGTATAATCTGCCACTCTTAAATATAACTTTGCTCTTTCCAACGATTTAAATGGAAAATTCCACCTTTGCAACCTTCTGTGAGGGTCATGTTCTATGCATATGCAACGTCCGCAAGTTCCACAAATGTACTGCATATGATTTCCTAGACACGCAGGCGGATCCAGCAAAGGTGTTATTCTATTATTTTCCACATAACACTCTGGACACATATTTTTATTCCCCTTAAGTTATCATTAAATATGAATAGAAAATAAACCAAAATCAAAAACGCCATCCCCTTGCTTAAGAACCCCTTTATCTGCTAACTCACGAAATCCTGCTTCAATTTGAAATAGTAATTTTGTTGATAGAGCAAGCTGATGATGTCCAGGAAAAATCCTGTTGATTTCCAGCGATTTTATTTTCTGCAAAGATTGTAAAAACAACTGTGGATCTGTAGTAGGATAAAATGCATCCAGACAACCTTTATATACTAAATCGCCAGTGTACAGATATTTTCGCTCCAACTCATAAAAACAACAGTGCCCTGGAGAATGACCCGGTGTATGAATAACTCTTAAATTTCTATTTCCTAAATTGAGGATTACGCCATCATACAGTATTCTCTGATGGGTCCCTTGAAAGATTTGGTACTGGTCAATATCAAATTCAGCTGGAAATTTACAAGAACGGCAAGTAAGATTTCTCTTAACCATCTGTAATGAAAGGGGAAAATTTCCAGTTAGCCATTCAATTTCCAGCTCATGCACAGCAAATTGTTCAAAATGTGAATGTCCGCCAATATGATCCCAATGTACATGCGTCGTGATAACCATAACAGGCAATGAAGTAAGCTGATTTACAACATTTTTGATATTGGCAACTCCAAGTCCACTATCAATTAAAATGGCACAACAATCCCCACACAATAAATAAC
>DYCW01000429.1 GCA_019417865.1 Ruminococcus sp.
CTGAATCCGGACCTGACTCACTTTGTAGGATTGGAAAACTACGGAAAGATTTTCAAAGATGAACTTTTCTCCTCTGCTTTTTGGAACACATTGAAATTTGTCTTGATCATTGTACCAGCACAGAGTCTTGGAGCGTTGGGACTTGCACTACTCATCAACAAGGTGACCATTTGCAAGAAATATTTCAAAGTAGCATTCTTCATTCCTGTTGTCATGTCTCTTGCAGTGGTATCCAATCTGTGGATGCAGATCTACAGTCCGGAGGGTATCCTGAATACCTTGCTCGGTCACATCGGCATTGACGCACAGCCCTTTATCCATAGTGCAGATCAGGCACTGCCGTCTATTGCTATTATGAGTGTATGGCAGGGCGTAGGCTATCAGATGATTATTTTTCTAGGTGGCTTGCAGGCGATCAATCCGGCACTTTACGAGGCAGCGGAGATGGATCACGCTAGTGGTTGGCAGAAATTCAAGGATATTACACTGCCGGAACTGAAACCCCTTTGTGTATTCGTGTTCATTACTATTACCATCGGTGCATTCCGCATGATCGTACAGCCCATGGTCATGACCGGCGGCGGCCCGTCTCATTCGACTTATACACTGGTATATGATATTTATGAAACCGGTACAGTAAATTGGGAAATTGGTCTGGCATCTGCAATGGCAATTGTGTTCACTGCATTTGTTGTGATACTGACTATTATTCAAACCATTCTGACGAAAGATAAGGAGGGTAAACATGCGAACAAGAAAACAAAAAACCGCTAACATTATCTTAGCAGTTGTACTATTCATATTATCTCTGTTCTTTCTGTTTCCAGTGCTCTGGATGCTGGCGAATTCTTTCAAGACAGACGCTGCAATAACAGCAGATATGAATACGGTAAAGGCGTTTATTCCGCCGGCACTGAACGGAAGCTTTTTTGACAACTATATCACAATTCTCACGGATACCAGCTTTATCCGCTATATGCTTAACACTTTGTTCTATGCGGCAATCATGATCGTTGCAGGTATTGTAGTAAACGGTCTGGCAGGATATGCTCTCGCAAAAATCAATTTCCCATTCCGGGAACGCTGGGTAATGATCATCATGTTGTTGATGATTGTACCGACAGAAACCATCATCACCATCAACTTCCTGTTTGTTGCAAAGATGGGTCTGCTTAACACTGTATTCGGTTATGTATTACCTATGATTGTCAATCCTTTTAATATTTTCCTGTTCCGCCAGGTGTTTATCAGTTTGCCGGACGATGTCTGGGAGGCGGCACAGCTGGACCATTGCAGTCCGCTGAAATACTTCTTTACTATGGTACTGCCGATGTCTAAAACCGTTGTGGCAACTGTCAGTGTGTTTACTTTCCTGAATGTTTGGAACGATTATCTCTGGCCGTCGCTGGTGTTCACATCCAGTGATCTGCTGACGGCACAGATTGGTCTGAATTCCATCACTTCCAACGACAATACTACCATGGGACAGACGCTTGCTGTGATTACCATGATTACGATTCCGGTTATTATTATTTACGCATTGTTCTCAAAACAAATTGTGGAGGGTGTTGTCTCCACCGGTTCTAAGGAGGGCTAAGTTATGAGCTTTATTGAAATGAAACATATTGACAAGCAGTATGCCAATGCAGATAGAAAATCTGTTACTGACTTTAATCTGGAAATTGAACAGGGAGAATTTATCGCTTTTGTCGGACCGTCCGGCTGCGGAAAATCCACGACACTGCGTATGATTGCAGGATTTGAGGACATCACCGGCGGTGAACTTTATATTGACGGGAAGAAGATAAATGAAACTGCTCCCAGAGACAGAGGGATTGCCATGGTATTTCAGAACTATGCACTTTATCCCCACATGACGGTGGAAAAAAATATTTCCTACGGACTGAAAAACATGAAAGTTCCGGCAGCAGAAATCAAGAAGAAAGTGGATTGGGCCATTGATATTCTGGGGCTTTCCGAATACCGCTATAGAAAGCCTAAGAATCTTTCTGGTGGTCAGCGGCAGAGAGTGGCGTTGGGACGTGCCATTGTCAAGAATCAGAAGGTGTTCCTTATGGACGAACCGCTCTCCAATCTGGATGCTAAACTGCGTGTCAGCATGAGAAACGAGATCAGCAAGCTGCATCGGGAATTGGGCAGCACCACCATTTATGTTACACATGATCAGGTAGAGGCAATGACCATGGCAGACCGCATTGTCATTATGAAAGACGGCGTCATTCAGCAGGTAGGCAAGCCGATGGAACTCTATGAGCATCCTGCAAACAAGTTTGTGGCAGGCTTTATCGGCTCTCCTCAGATGAATTTCTACAATGTTACAGTAAAGGAAAATACAGTTACTTTTGCAACCGGCGAAAAAATTACGCTGCCAGATGCAATAATCTCAAAGCTGAACGGCAGACAGGGCGAGATGATCCTGGGTATCAGAGGTGAGGACATCAAGCTGGACGAGCAGAATCTTTCCCTTTATCAGAGCGAAAAGCAGCAGGCTGTTGTGGAAAATGCAGAGGTAATGGGCAACG
The DNA here is from genome assembly GCA_019417865.1 of Ruminococcus sp. GTDB lineage: Bacteria > Bacillota > Clostridia > Oscillospirales > Ruminococcaceae > Ruminococcus_C. The sequence goes on from DYCW01000429.1 coordinate 2,544, forward strand.
AGAACAATTTGTACTTCACTTTCGGCGGAAGTCAGTCGGTTGCAAGAGTTTCCAAGTATGAAGTCAGTGGCATCGGTGATTGCATTGAGTTTGTACTCACACCCTCAAGAATGCATTTCTTTGACAAGAATACGGAGGAGTGCTATGTCTAAGACAAATCTGGTACACCTGAAAGCACCAGATTGCTGGATCAATGACCCCAACGGTTTTATTTACTTCAAGGGTATGTATCATTTGTTTTATCAGTGCTTTCCCTATTCCACACAGTGGGGCAGAATGCACTGGGGTCATGCGGTCAGCAAGGATCTGGTACACTGGGAGCACAAAGGCATTGCATTGTATCCCTCAAAGACAGATGACAGAAGCGGATGCTTTTCTGGCAGTGCAGTAGAACATGATGGGAAAATGCATCTGATCTATACCGGAGTTAACTATATGCAGGAAGATCCGGAGAATATCAACACCTGTCTGAACGATCAATTTCAGTCGGCACAGTTGATGATCACTTCTGAAAATGGTATAACATTCGACAATCTTGCGGACAAGAAAACAATAATTCCACCCATTGAGATACCGCATATTGGCAGTAAGACCCACACCCGTGACCCTAAGGTCTGGAGAGAAAAGGATACATGGTATATGGTGCTGGGCAGTTCTGTGGAAGAGAAAGGCAGACTGCTGTTTTACAGAAGCAAGGACCTGGAACGCTGGGAGTATGTCAGCCATGCAGAAAAAGAAAACTTCGGTTGGATGTGGGAGTGCCCTGATTACTTTGAAATAGACGGACAAAAGGTACTCATTTTTTCGCCTATGGGATTCTTAAAAGAGAGTGAAGCATATGATTCCGCAGCAATTTGTATGCTTCCGGAATTTGAATTGGAAAGCTGTACCATGCACCTGCCGGATGAATTTCAATTTTTGGATTATGGTCTGGATCTGTATGCCCCCCAGAGTGCAACGGACGCTGAGGGACGGCGTGTACTGGTGGCATGGGCAAGAATGCCGGAGGCTGTTGACGGAAAGTGGAACGGTATGTTCTGCATTCCAAGAATTGTGGAGGTAAAAAACGGACATATCTACTTCCGTCCGCATCCCAATATTTCAAATCAATTTACGAAAAAAATTACATCTTCGGTGGACGCCGGAAAAGGCGGATATAAGATCAGCGTTGACATGCATGAGGGTTCAGAAATCAATATCGGCGGTTATCGACTCTTATATCATAAAAATAGAGTTTATGCTGACCGCAGTGCAGTATTTGCAGGGCATAACGAGATCAGATGTCAATTTGAGACGCCTGAGATCCGAGAGGGAAATCATCTGGATATTTATGTGGACCAAAACTTAATTGAAGTTTATATCAATGACGGCGAGTATGTTCTGAGCAATGTGGTGTACAGCTTATCAAACGAGATACAGGCTGAGAATTATGAGCTTTTCACAACAGAAAATTGAGGTGAGACCATGAAGCTGAACAATCAAATTATGCTCATCACCTATGCAGACAGCATGGGAGAGAATCTGAAAGAACTGCACGCAGTTCTGAATAAATACTATAAAGACGCAGTGGGCGGTGTACATATTCTCCCGTTCTTTCCGTCCTCGGCAGACCGTGGTTTTGCACCCATGTGCTATGACAAAGTAGATAAAGCATTCGGTGATTTTTCCGATATCAAGGCAATTGGGGAAGAATATTATCTGATGTTTGACTTTATGGTCAACCATATTTCCGCAAGCTCTGAATATTTCCAGGACTTTCTGCAAAAGAAAGATGCTTCGGAATACAAGGACTTTTTCATCCGCTACAGCGAATTCTGGGAAAACGGCGAGCCGGCTCAGGAACAGATCGACAAGATCTACAAGCGGAAACCACGTGCACCCTATATCGAAGCAGAATTTGCCGATGGTACCAAGGAAAAGATATGGTGTACCTTTTGCGAGGAGCAGATCGACCTAGATGTGACCAAGGCAAAGACGAAGGCGTTTATCCGGGATACCCTGAAATCCATGTGCCATCACGGTGCAGCTGTCATTCGTCTGGACGCCTTTGCCTATGCCGTGAAAAAAGCAGATACCAGCTGTTTCTTTATCGAACCGGATATCTGGGAACTGCTCTATGAGATTGAAAATATTGTGAAAGAGGAACAGGCGGAAATTCTGCCGGAGATCCATGAGCATTATACAATCCCTATGAAGATCGCTGACAAAGGCTTCTGGATCTATGACTTTGCATTGCCGGTGCTGACACTCCATGCACTGTATAATCATACAGGAGAGTATCTCAAAAACTGGATGGAACAATGCCCTATGAAGCAGTTCACCACTTTGGATACTCACGATGGTATCGGCATCGTAGATGTCAAGGATCTGCTGCCTGACGAAGAGATCGAAATGGTCAAGGAACAGATGTACAGCCAGGGTGCAAACGTGAAGAAGATTTACAGCTCCGAGGCATATAACAATCTGGATATCTATCAGGTAAACACGACATATTATTCTGCACTGGGCAACAATGACAATGCCTATCTGCTGGCAAGAGCCATTCAGTTTTTCGCACCAGGAATTCCCCAGGTGTATTACGTAGGTATGCTGGCAGGGAGCAACGACATTGACCTGATGGAACGTACCAGAAACGGACGTGATATCAATCGCCATTATTATTCCATGGAGGAAGTGGAACAAGAGCAAAACCGTCCGGTAGTACAAAAGCTGAAAGAACTGATGGTGCTGCACAATACCCATCCGGCATTTTCTCTGGACGGTACCCTTGAAGTTCAGACAGAGGGTGACAAACTTGTGATTATCAGACAATACGGAGAAGATCGCATTGCTTTGAAAGCGGATCTGACGAACTATGTATTTGAGATTGAGAAAACAGAATGAAAGGAGGGTGCATATGAAACGATTTGACGTGGTTGCACTCGGAGAACTGCTGATTGACTTCACTGAAAACGGAATAAGTGCACAGGGAAATCCTGTTTTAGAAGCCAATCCTGGCGGTGCACCCTGCAATGTCCTTGCTATGCTTAACAAGCTGGGAAAGAAAACTGCCTTTATCGGCAAGGTTGGCAATGACACATTTGGCAGACAGCTTGCAGAAGAAGTACAACAAAGTGGAACGGATACCACAAACCTGATTCTTGATGACACTGTGCACACTACACTTGCCTTTGTGCATACATTTCCGGACGGCGAACGTGAATTCAGCTTTTATCGGAATCCTGGTGCAGATATGATGCTAAAAAAAGAAGAAGTGATGGAGGATATTATCAAAGAGGCAAAAATCTTTCACTTCGGGACATTGTCTTCTACCCATGAAGGCGTCCGTGAAGCCACCAGATATGCCATAGATATTGCCAAAGAAAGCGGTACCTTGATTTCCTTTGATCCGAATCTGAGAGAGCCATTGTGGAATACTCTGGAAGATGCCAGAAAAGAAATAGAGTATGGATTATCAAAATGTGATATTCTGAAAATATCCGACAACGAGCTTGAATTTATGACTGGTACAAAGGACTATTCAAAGAGTATCGAAATTATCAGAGAACAGCATGATATAAAAATTGTATTTTTAACGTTGGGGAAAGACGGCAGCCGTGCCTACTATAAGGATTTAACGGCAGAACAACCAACTTTTTCTGAAATTAAGGCAATTGAAAAAACAGGTGCCGGAGATACCTTTGAGGGTTGTGCATTGAATTATCTTCTGGAACATGATTTTGATTCGCTGAAGGAGGAAAATCTTTCAGAACTGCTACTCTTTGCAAATGCCGGTGCATCATTGATTACAACACGGAAAGGGGCTTTGAAGGTGATGCCGGAGAAGTCTGAGATTGAAAGGTTAATTTTAGAGACATTCAAATCATGATTCTTGCTATAAAGATTCAGTCTATATCCTGAATATACATGTTTAATAAATAAAAATATTTTAAGAGCATAGCGATTCAGCTACTAAGGCTTGAATGGTTATGCTCTTTTTTATTACATTCACGAAATATTTACAAATATTTTTTTGAAACCTTTCTCATTTGCTTTCCTGAGATGTGTTCTAGTGTATCAAAGGGGTAAAAAATGTCAAACAGCTCATATCTGCAAAGGGGATGAACAATGCAAACTTCCCCTGAAGTAGAGAAGCGAATATGTGCAATATTTGATTCCTTCTGTAAAACAGTAATACAGAACTTCAGCAGTGGCTGACTGATCTGGTGAAATAAAAATTTTGGTATGCTAAAAATCCGATGAGATACATCTACTCTTGTGCCTTATCGGATTTTTTGCTTTTGTCATTTTATAAAAACCGTATATCTGCCATGAAATTGTACATGACGGATACACGGTTTCTGACAATTATTCCTCCACACGGATTAGGTTGCTGACATATGGTCGCTTGCCGGAAAGCACCTCGTCATAAAAATTCTGCTTCCAATCGATGTAAGCGACACTGTCTTCCAATTTTTTTATGGAGATACGCAGCTCCTCCTGTTTTTTAGCTAGCATTTCTTTGCGTGAAATAATGGTTGATTTTCCCTGAAGACATAGTTCCAAATATTCTTTCATTTCCTGAATACTCATACCACATCTTTTTAAGCAGGTAAGGTCTTTGATCCATTTTACATCCTTATCGTCAAAAATCCGTCGGTTGTTGCTATCTCGTTTCACATTGGGAACAAGCCTCTCGTTACAGTAAAATTTTAAGGTCTGGTAAGTCATATTCAACTCACGGCAAACCTGCATCATTGTATACATTTCATATCCCTCCTGATTTATCGTTATTTTCAACAAAAACCGAGCTAAAACTTTGGCAATGTTTTTTGTGAAAAACTATTGACCGGTAGTTACAACCGGTTGATATAATCATAGTATACCACAAACTCAAATAAGTTGCAAGAGGTGATTTCAATAAATGGTTCTTTATTCTACTGGCACGGGCAACAGTCATACAAAAAGGAGCCATAAACTATGATGAAAAAATTGACCAGTATTTTAATGGCTGCTGTTTTGGCTTTTGCACTTGCAGCCTGCGGCCAGACACAGCAAACAGAATTAACGAACTCATCTGTTACAGATAAGCAGACGGACATCGAGGAAACTCCCACACAAAGTGCATCGAAAACTATAGAACCTTCTGAAGTGCTGGAGACAACATCACTTTCCGAAACAGACGGAAAAACACTGATTGTTTATTTCTCATGGTCTACCTCCGGAAACACTGAAAAAATGGCAGCATACATCCAGGAGCAGACCGGCGGTGACCTGTTGGAGCTTGAGCCACTGAATCCTTATCCGACTGACTATGAAGAGTGTGGAGATGTAGCACTGGTAGAGCGTGACAACAACGACCGTCCTGAGATTGCGAATTTGCCGGATTCTATTGTGGAATATGATACGATTTTTGTGGGTTATCCTATCTGGTGGCATACTGCACCTATGATTATTGGCACCTTTCTGGAAAGTTATGATTTGACCGACATGGAGATTTACCCATTTGCACAGTCCGCATCTATGGATACCGAACAGTTTGATAATTCCATGGAGTTTGTTCGGGAAAATGCAGCCGGTGCCAATGTCCATGACGGATTGTTTGTAGAAGCCACTGACTCCGATGGGATTCGGGAATACCTGACAGCAAATGGATTTTCAGAGTAAGGAGTATACTATGAAAAAATATTTGTGATTCTATTAACCTCCTCCATATTCCATTTGTGATGCATGGTTCTCATGACCGTGGCTTTGCTGCTGTTAATGACCTATGAATTGCTTGATACAACTGTCTACGGTGGATTGGCACAGCTATGATTGCTTTGTTGCTTATATATCATATTTTTAAGCGAAATTGGTATAGCAATCTGTTTCACGGAAAATATACAGCTTTATACGTATATGGGAAATAGGTAAAAAGAAATGGAGAAAATCATGATAGGAAAAAGATTACTTGCAGGTTTTGTTACTGCTGCGTTTGGCATATCTATAGCAGGAATTCTTTCTGTGAGTGCAGTGACTACAGAAAAAAATACCGGCTATACCATCGAAGATATTAGAAATTTGCAGGATTTTCTGCTTGTAAGAGAAACGCCGGATTTAAGAGACAAGGACTATGATTTAAATGATGACGGCAGATGGGACGTATTTGATCTATGTATTATGAAACGTGAATATGTGAGGACGTCACAGTCAGAAGAGGATATCTCTTCGCCTGATACAGAAAACCTTACTTATGAATATGAGATTGAAGAACTCTATGCCAACAGAGATGGAAACCAGATTTACGGCGTAGTTTATATTCCTCAAAATGCCGATGCACAGATGCCTGCGGTTATCTTTTCCCATGGATTTGGTGGAAACTATCAGGTCGGAACACAATACGCCGAAGCACTGGCAGAGAAAGGTTATGTTGTATATTGCTTTGATTTTTGCGGCGGCAGTCCCGGAAGTCGAAGCGACGGTTCCACATTGGAAATGTCCATTTTTACCGAGCAGGCCGATTTAGAGGCAGTGATTACTATGCTCCAAGGTCTTGACTATGTAGACAGCAGTAATCTCTTTTTGATGGGAACCAGTCAGGGCGGTGCTGTATCGGCGATTACTGCCGCAGCTCATAAAGAAGAAATCAAAGGTGCAATCCTTTTGTATCCGGCTTTTTGCCTGGTGGATCAAACAAAGGAACGATTTGATAGTATTGAAGATATTCCCGATACTTATTTCTTAATGTGGATGACCGTTGGTCGAGCATATGCGGAGAATCTACTGGATTATGACATTTATGATGCTATTTCCGATTATGAGAAAGATGTCCTGATTTTGCATGGAGATTCCGACAGTATTGTACCGCTTTCCTATTCAGAAAAGGCGTTGGAGGTCTATTCCTCTGCACGGTTGGAGGTTTTTCCGGGGGCTGGGCATGGTTTCTATGGCCAAGATACGCAACGGGCAATCGGACTTATGCTGGAATATCTCGGTTCCCATGGGAATCAATAAGGAGACTTCAATGAAAAAGAAAATATGTGCTGTTATACTGGCATTATGCGGGATGAACACATCCGGCACAGTAACGCTGGAGTTGGTTGGAACTGATTACTAAGGACACACTGAACAAAAAGCGATAGATAAAAAAGAATGCAACAACAATCAC
>DYCW01000043.1 GCA_019417865.1 Ruminococcus sp.
ATTACTTACAGAATCAAATATATCTATCATTTTATCATCAGCTTGCTCTTCAGCTGAATTTAAAATTGCAGATACGACATTTCCGTTTAAGCTGTTGCCTCGCATAAAATAAAACCGACTCTCGTTCAGCTCATCTAACACAAAAGGATTATCAATATAGTAAGCTGGATGTGCAATTGATACCTCTTGTGAAGTTTTACAATGATTCGCATAAAAAGTTATTTCGTTATGACCCTCTCTAAAAGTGATTGTCACTGCGGATTTCCTTTCCTCTCCACGAATATTTTTTACTTGTCCGCAGAACACGTCAGAGAAATAACGATAAATATATTCATTTAATAAGTCTTCATTGGAGATTTTCATTTTTTCAATTGTTTCTTTTGCAATGGCAACAATTTCTGTATTCTTTAAATCGGGATATTTAGTTTTCCAAAATTTAACCAAATCTTCCTCATTGTATTTTTCATCAAGAGATTCTAAGAAAGCGTAATACTCTCTAATGCTACGAGAATACGGATTTCTAAGGCGTGAAAGCATCACATTTTTTCTTAATACTTCACTAATTTCACTTCTTCTTTGTTCTTGTATTTTGTCCTCAAAATTACACATGGCATTAAAACAAGAAAATAAAATTTTCCCTTCCGTACTTTTTCCAGTATTATTTTCTCCACATATAATTGTAATCCCATCAAACTTTACATTTGCCTCCTGAATTTTACCAATATTTTGGATACGAATCTGCACTTTTATCACCACTCTTCCCTTTCTGTTTATCTTTCTTATTTTAACAGAAAAAATGAAAGCTGTCAACATTTTTTTTGTTAGAACAAAAAAATACCCTTACCAGATTTTTATTCGGTAAGGGGTATTTTTTTCTCTGAACAGCTGCTGCAATGTGACTCATCGCTTTCGCTTCGTCTCTAATGTGAGAGCAAGAGCAATTGTTCCATCAGCAAAGTAAAGTTGTTCGGATTTAACTCGGATTGGTGGAGGCGACGAGAGTCGAACTCGAAATAAATACATAAAAATTTTTGAAATTGCGTTAATTTTATTTTTTGTGTGCAGTTTTCGTGTGCAGTATCCCATTGAAATAGTCGTCTATTTTACTGTCTACCTCTTTTCTTTCATTTGAGAAAGTATGCTGGTAAACTGCTTTTAGGGTAGAATTTGTTGCCCATCCTCCCCTCTCCATTGCATACTTATCTGGTATACCAAGGGCTAACATAACAGAAGCATTCAAATGCCGAAGATCGTGAAATGTCATTTTTACGCCCTGTTTTTCCATAATACGAACAAATCGCTTATAAATTGCTTGCCCAGACAACTTTACAATAAAATCATCTGGAGCACTATGTTCAATTTTATTGATCAGCAATAAAATGTACTCAGGAACTTGAAGCGTCCGTGTACTGGTATAAGTTTTTGTTTGTTCTTTCAGGGTCGCTTTTCCATCTACTGTCACCATAGAACGTTGTACAGTCAATATATCTCCCGTAATATCTTGAAACTGCAAGCCTCTTATTTCTGACATACGCAATGACAACCACATCGCTAACATACAAGGCAATTCTATTTCTGTTCCAATTACCGCCTCCATAACCGTTTCCGGTGATGGCAAATTCTTTACATGTGGTTGTTTTGCTGGCAATGTTGTAGTTAATATAAAATCCGGCATATACATTTTAAGTGCAGAATAAAGCAAACCGTGGGCGGCATGAATGGATTTTGGAGATAAACGTCTTGCATCCTCATTAACTGCTTGCTGTACCATCAGATTGGTGAGACGATTTAACTGTACATCCATAATACGTTGTAGTCTATTTCTTCGTATTTCATGATATCCAGCAATTGAGGTTGGAGAAAGCACATTGCTTTTTGCTGCAATATAACCGTCAATTGCATCTCCTACTGTCATGCCTTTTGGCTTTTCTTTTCCTTTTTGGATGTATTCTTCTGCTGCTTTAAGTGCCTCCCATTTAGTAGCAGCTGTAAATGATTTTCGTTTTTGTTTCCCATTTTCATCAACACCGCAATACACTTGTACACGCCAGTTACCAGATGGGAGCTTTTTTGCATTTGCCATAGAAATTCCTCCTTGAAAAACGTAGAGGAATATGCTATAATAAGAACATGCTAAACTCTCAAAATAGCATATTCCTTTTGACCGTCTCATTGCTGT
>DYCW01000430.1 GCA_019417865.1 Ruminococcus sp.
ACCTATGCCACACCGCCACGGACGCTGGATGCGGTTTTAATTGGACAAACAGGACGCTCTCGTCTGCGTGATCCAAAAATTGTATTTGTCATTCATTGCAGCGAAGGTGCATTTCCCTCTACTGGTCTGTCAGCGGATTTGTTTTCGGAGCGAGAATATCGCCTGATGGAAGAAAAACAGATTGTTATCCGGAAGGCACTGCAAAAGATCTTGGCAGATGAACGGTTTGCTGTTTATAAGACACTTTCTGCTGCCTCACAGGAACTATATCTCACTTATCCATTGGTCGATACCGGCAATCAAAAAAGTTATCCCTCTTTTGTGATTGCACAGATACAGGAAATGTTCCCAAATGGCAGTGCACTGTTACAAACGGAACAGCAGATACCACTTCGTTATTATGCAACAACACTGCAATCTGCATATTATCATTATGTACGTAATTTTTCTGATCGAACGGCAGAAATTGCAGCAGTACAAACGATTCTGCAAAAATATCCAGCTTATCGGCAGAAGATTGCCTATTTGCAAACGGTACATCAGAATTTATCGTTTCAGATTACAGATCCGCAAATTATGGAACGGTTAATGGGAAAACAAATTATTATGACAGCTTCTAAGCTGGATAGTTATCTGCTCTGCCCTTTTCAATTTTTTTGCAGCAGTGCTCTGCATCTATATCAAAGACAAAAAATCCGATTAGATCCGGCCAGTCAAGGTAATTTGATTCATTTTTGTTTGGAACAAGTGTTGCGGCGATATCAACGAGAGGCATTTCTTGCCCTTACAGAAACAGACCTCCTGCAACTGCTGGAAGAACTGACAAACCAGTTTTGGAGAGAAATACTGGGTGGTGATTTTTCCAAAGAGCCAAGAAATTATGCGACCTATGCCTATGTACAAAAACAATTATTAGTTACACTTTTGCATGTGCAGGAAGAATTGCGACAGACCATGTTCTATCCAGAATATTTGGAACTGTTTATTCGCCGTGACAATGCTGCATTTCCGCCGTTGAAGGCACGCACGAAAGATGGGCACAGCTTGCAGATTGAGGGAATTGTAGATCGCGTGGATACCTGTCAGATTGACGGAAAAACTTGTGTCCGTATTATTGACTATAAGAGCGGTACAAAAGAGTTTTCGCTTGGCAACTTGCTATATGGTCTGGATATGCAGATGTTGATTTATTTATTTTCCATTGTGTATAATCAAACACCGTTGCAAAATGCACAGATTGGCGGTATTTTATATATGCCAGCAGGTGGTGTAAAAGAAAAGCAGGAACGTGGAGAGAAAAAAAGTAAAGCAGAACAAGAGCAGGCTGCTTATAAAATGAGTGGATTGTTGGTGAAAAATCCAGAAATTATCCGCAGCATGGAACCGGATGGAAAGGGAATCTATATTCCAGCCAAGTTGAAAGCAGGAGAGAGCGGTGCGTGGGAACTGGATGCAAGGGCAGGCACGTATTTGTCGGAATCTGCCTTTCGTGCTTTGTATCGCTATGTGATGGAGACGCTGAAGCAAACGGCACAACGGATTTATCAGGGCGAAATTGCAGCCAATCCGCTGATTCTGCAAAAGCAAAATGTTTGCCAGTATTGTATTTATCAGGACATCTGTGGCAATTTACATCAGCAGCCTTGCCGTACCATGGAGGGACAGCCAGGAGAACGGAAGGAACAGATGCTGAAAAAACTGCAAGAATTGGAAGAGGAGGAGACAGAGCATGGCATGGACAACGGAACAGCAGAATGCAATTTCCCATCGGGACAGTAGTTTGATTGTTTCCGCAGCTGCTGGCAGTGGAAAGACTTCTGTTCTGGTAGAACGGTTGATTCAGCTGCTTTCTGACCCTGTGCAGCGTATTTATGCAGACCGCATGATTGTGGTTACCTTTACAAATGATGCTGCTGCGGAGATGAAACAGCGATTGCAGGCAGCATTAGAGAAGAAGATTGCATCCGAACCGGGAAATCGTTGGTTACGACAGCAGCAATTGATTTTGCCTGCAGCGAAAATCAGTACCATCAACGCATTTTGTTTTGATTTGCTTCGAGAATATGCCGGAGATCGTGAAATCACTTCCAGTTTTCGGGTTATGGATGAGACAGAACAGGATATTCTTTGCCGGGAGGCAATGGATGAAGTTCTAAACCGCTGGTATGCAGATCGACCAGATGCAATGCAGCGGCTTTGGAATGCCTTTTGCAACGGAACAGATAAAGCATTGGAAGAGATTCTGATGGAGCTGAAAACATTTCTTGGATCTCTTCCATTTCCGGATCAGTGGAAACAACAGGTCTTGCAGAGCGTTGCCATCCCCTATGAAAAAAGCAGTTATTACCATGATTTTCTTTCCCTGCTGCAAACAGATGCGGCTCGAATTGCTGATGCAATAGAACGAGCATATCAGCTGGCAGAAACACTTTATGACGAAGAGAATAATGTTGCGGACTGGATTGGCACGGATTTTGACAGTATGCATGCCTTGCTGTATGCTTTGCAGAAGGAAACAATTTCTGCTGAACAAGTGTTGAAAATCATTCAAAATCATGAAGATTTACGAAAAGGAAAGCGGTATCCCTCAAAAAAGAAAACCGTTTCCAGTGTGGAACAATTTGAGAATGTGAAAGAGCAGCGGAAAGCGTACAAAGAAGAAATGGATGTACTATTTCAGAAAATCAAAAAAACATTGCCCTATTGTGCTGTGGATTTGCAGGCACATCGTGATCTACTGCCACTTTTGTTTGCTTTAACGGAAGAAGTAGAGCAGATACTGTGGGAAAAGAAAACGGAGTGTAATGCCCTGAGTTTTGATGATGGAGAGCGATTGGTATTACAGCTGCTGTCAGAGGAGCAGAATGGTATATGGGAGCAAAGTACACTTGCTCGGACATTATCCGATTATTATCAAATTATTATGATTGACGAGTATCAGGATGCCAACAATAAACAGGATATGATTTTTAAGCTGTTGTCTCATGCCTGCCGTAAGGATGAAAACGGTATGCTGCTGTATGGAGATAATGTCTTTCTGGTTGGTGATGTCAAGCAGTCTATTTATCAATTTCGGTTGGCAAATCCCAAAAATTTTATACAGTGTGTGCGTACAGCGGAGATAGGAAAACAGCATTCATCTGTATCGGCTATGCAATGTATCAAGTTGAATCAGAACTTCCGCAGTTCGGAACAAGTATTGCAATTTGTCAATTTAATTTTTTCAGAAATTATGGGAAAATCAGGCGGTGATATTGTATATGACAAGTCAGAGTGGCTCTATGCCGGCTCTACGAGTTATGACAACCTTTCGGCAGAGCAGCAGGGAACACAGGTTGCTTTTTTACAGGAATCTGATACAGTAGATATGCAAGTGGCATGGATTGCACATACCATACAGGACATGTTGCAAAGCGGCTATCCGGTGGCAGAGCGAGACGGTACAATCCGTCCATGTCATGCCGGAGACTTCTGCATCCTTCTGCGAAAGGGAAAACCGTGCCAAAAGTACGCAAAAGCATTGGAGAAGTTGCAAATACCAGTAAAAAAGGTGGAGGAGCAGGGTTATCTGCAGGCAAGAGAAATTACGATTTTACTTAACATGCTGCGAATTCTAGATAATCCGCTGTTAGAAGTACCACTGACAGCTGTGATGGTTTCACCCATGTTTCAGTTTTCGATGGATGAGATTGCAACCCTGCGGCTGTTAGATCGGCATCAGCCGCTTTATCTGGTTTTATCCGCTGTTGCAGATGCCGCAGGCAGTCTGGCAACACCAGAACTTTTAGCAGCAGCCAGACAATTACCAGAAACCTTTCAGGAAAAGTGTCGGTCATTTTGGAATACTATACAGAAATTGCGAACGGACAGCACTATATTGTCATTGGAAGACCTGATTCGTGAAATCTATGATACCACAGATTTTCTTTCTGTCATGCAGTTGTATCAGGACGGCGAAAAAAAGCGTGCAAATTTGAATTTGCTGATTCAGTATGCTCGACAATATGAGGCACAGGGGCAAGCAGCCTTTACTGGTGGGATGACTGGATTTTTACGATATATTGATTCCCTGTTGGAAAATAAACGGGATTTAGAACAAGCGAACCCTTCCAATGGTGCAGACCGTGCGGTATTTATTAAGACCATGCATCGTTCTAAAGGACTGGAATTTCCGTTTGTCTTTCTGGCAGAGATGGAAACGAAATTTTCCACACAGGACAGCCGAAAGAAACTGCATGTTTCGGATTCTGGTAGAATGGGTTTATATTTGTATGACGCAGAGAATTATGAAAAATATAGTACATTGCCCTATTTGGTGCTGTTACAAGAAAAACAGAAGCAGTTATTACAAGAGGAAATGCGACTGCTGTATGTTGCTATGACCAGAGCAAAACAAAAATTGTTTTTGCCGTTAACTGTTTCCAAGCAGTCTATGAGCTGGCTGGAACAGCTGCACCGCAGTGATTTTTCCAATCCCTCTGTTTGTAATCATACTATCCAATCTGTTCGAAGTATGGCACAGTGGATTTGGTACGGGCTTTATCGCAGACAGGATGCAGCATTTATACAAGAATTTCCAGATCAGAAGCGTATATGTCAACCACAGACTGATGAAACCGACTTTGAAAATTTGAATATTTATTATACACGAATCACAGAGGAAAACTTAGAAGATGAGCTGCCGCTGCAAATGCCAACCTTGCCG
>DYCW01000431.1 GCA_019417865.1 Ruminococcus sp.
ACATTATACCACTAGGGGTATAGGTTTGTCAAGAGGAAAAAGAAAAGTCTGCGAGTTTTTTTTGATACCCGCAGACAAACAGATCATTGATACATCATCCCATATTAGAAAATCTTTCAACTGCTTTTGTAAAGCTCTCAATGGTTTTGTCCGCATCACCATGCTCAATTCCATCGCGGACGCAATGCTTAATATGCCCTTCCAATACAACCTTGCCACAGCCGTGTAATGCTGATTTTGCTGCGTTAATTTGTGCTAGAATATCCTCGCAAGGAACATCCTCATCCACCATTCTGTCAATTGCCTGAACCTGTCCAATGATCTTTTTCAATCGACGATGAAGATTTTCTGAATCCATACATTGTCTCATAATTTGGTCTCCTTACCTTTCAAGGAATTTGTAAAATTTAGTAATTATTTTTATTTTATCAACATATCTACCTGCATACCACTTGACTACTTGCACCAAATACAGTTCTTCAGGTGATTTTACTTATTCCCACTCAATCGTAGCCGGTGGTTTTGTGGTGACATCATACACAACCCGATTGATACACTTACACTCATTGACAATTCTTGCAGAAACCGTTTCCAGCACTTCATACGGAATCCGTGCAAAATCTGCCGTCATAAAGTCTGTCGTCGTCACGCCACGCAGTGCCAGCGTATAGTCATAAGTTCTGCCGTCTCCCATGACACCAACCGAACGCATATTCGTCAGCACTGCAAAATACTGGTGGATGCTCCGGTCTAAGCCAGCTTTTGCAATTTCCTCCCGGAAAATAAAGTCTGCATCCTGCAAAATCTCCAGCTTTTCATCGGTAATTTCCCCGATAATCCGAATGGCAAGTCCCGGTCCTGGGAACGGCTGCCGCCAAACCAGCGTCTCCGACAAGCCCAGTGCAATCCCCAGCCGCCGTACTTCGTCCTTAAACAGCAGACGCAGCGGTTCAATGATCTCCTTGAAATCCACATAATCCGGCAAGCCTCCTACATTGTGATGGGACTTAATCACAGCCGCATCTCCGCTGCCGCTTTCAATGACATCCGGATAAATCGTACCCTGTACAAAATAATCCACCTGTCCGATTTTCTTTGCTTCCCGTTCAAAAGCACGAATAAATTCTTCCCCGATGATTTTCCGCTTCCGCTCCGGATCAGAAACCCCATTCAGCTTTTCCATGAACACATCTTTTGCGTTCACTCTGACAAAATGAATGTCCCAGTCTGCAAATGCTGCCTCAACTTCATCGCCCTCATTTTTCCGCAGGAAACCATGATCCACAAAAATACAAGTCAGCTGGTCACCAACTGCCTTGGACAACAATGCTGCTGCAACGGAACTGTCTACACCGCCGGACAATGCCAGCAGTACCTTTCCATCTCCAACCTTCTCTCGAATCTGAGCAATGGCAGTTTTCGCATAATCCTCCATCGTCCAGTCACCGGTGCAACCGCAGACCCGATACAGAAAATTATGCAGCATCTGCTGCCCGCAAACTGTGTGGTTGACTTCCGGATGAAATTGTACGCCATAAAATTTTGCTTCTGGATGTTCCATCGCTGCAACCGGACAGCCAGCAGAGTGTGCCGTAATCTGGAACCCTTCCGGTAAGGTCTGGATATAGTCGGTGTGACTCATCCAGGAAATATTTTCAGTTGGCAAGTCTGTAAACAGCAGGCTATCTGTATTGTAAGTGGTCAGCGTCTTTCCATATTCTCTGGTTTCCTCCGAAGAAGCCACCACGCCGCCAAGTGTGTATGCCATCAACTGGCAACCATAACAAATCCCCAGAATCGGTATACCGAGCTGGAAAATTGCTGGATCTACATGTGGAGAAGCCGAATCATAAACACTATTCGGACCGCCAGTGAAGATAATGCCCACCGGTTTTCTGGCAGCAAGCTCTGCAATCGGTGTGGTGTACCGCATGACCTCACAGTAAACACCGCACTCTCTGACCCGACGTGCAATCAGTTGATTATACTGTCCGCCGAAGTCTAATACAATGACCAATTGATTTTTCATATGGTATGCCCTCTCTATCCCGTATTTCCAGCGACAGCCGGAATGTTATTTTTGATTATAGCATACTTTCAGGGAACTGTCAAACCATTACAGTCATTCCAACAGATTTTCGTCACTCCACGCTTTCATCTGCATTAAAATTGGTACAAACCGCTTTCCCATTTCTGTCAAAGTATATTCCACTTTTGGCGGTACCTGCGGATAAACACGACGGTGAAGGAAGCCGTCTGCTTCCAATTCTCTGAGTTGCTTTGTCAGCGTAGCTTGTGTAATACCATCCAGCCGCCGTTGCAATTCATGGAATCGCTGCACCTCATACACAGCGATATACCAGATAATCAGGATTTTCCACTTGCCACTGATTACAGATTGCAAGCGGCTCATGGATTCACATCGGGCAATTTGCTCCTTGGCAGTATGTTTGTTTTCAGACATTTCCATACCTCCATTCTATCAATAGCATATCATATTTTAATATACCTGTCAATGCGTACAGAAATCTGCACCTG
>DYCW01000432.1 GCA_019417865.1 Ruminococcus sp.
CTATATGCTAGATTTATCAGAAATAGATGTGAATTTTATTCCTGGAGAATATAGAATATTAAAAATATATTCTATGGAAAATTTTGACGGAGCAATCGTAAGTGCTAATAATTTCTCTTTCTATGAATAGGTGGATTTTTTGAAATAAAAATAATATTTATAGCATTCAACAGGGGCATTCCTTTTCGTAGGGGTGCCCTTGTTGATTACAATCATTTTTCATTTTGAACCTTTCAAAGAGATGAGAAGTGATGTTTCACCCTCTTCAAAATCGTGTCTAAGAACGCCGTATAGTGCGTCGATTTTTATTTTGAAATAGCACTTTACAAAAAACGGGCTGGTATGGTATAATAAAAAAATACAAGAAAATCAGAGGAGGAACTGCATTTGAACAAATATACCTACATTTGTGGCATTCTGTTCATTTGTACGCAATTGCTAACTGGCTGTACTGATTTTTCAAAAACGGTTGTTTCGCCAAATGGGACGCATACCCTGCGGATTGACTATGACTTTGCCTCCTGTCCCACTGTATATGAGGAGAAGAGCGGCTCTGATGTTTTGCTTTGGTCGTATCAAGGGGTTGGTTTTGCAGAAACAACATTTGTTTTCGTGGAATGGACAGGAGAAGATACAGCGATCCTGACGTTTGCCGACGAAAGCGTATCATTGGATTTGACAGAAGGAGCGTGAAGCAATATGTTGGAAAACAAAACGGAAATCACCATTCCAGCGGTCATGGCGATGCAGAAAGCAATGACCAAACAAGGACAAGTTGCCCGTTTTATCATTGCAGCCCTGTTTTTATGCGGTGCAATTTGGCAAGTTGGTTACATGATTGTGGTAGGAACTTTTTTTAAAAGTTATCTTTATAGTGCTTTGTTCTGTCTGCTGGTGGCTGCTTTTCTTCTTGTGATGCCAATTTGGACAAACCGAAAGATTTTAAAGCAGGTCACGCAGCAGCTTTGCAACCAAGCGGCACCCTTAATCAATCACTATTATTTTCAGCCACAGACGCTGAAAATCAAAGATGAGGGGATTACAGACGGTCGGGAATTGCAGCTGCCCTATACGGATATCACCCGATTTCTACAAGATGATACCTATTATTTTTTCTATGTTAAATCGACAAACAGTACTTATATTCTCAAGCGAAATGCCTTTCAGCCAAATGATAACGTGCAGGTAATGGCATGTTTGCAGGAAAAGCTGGCACACTGCAAGGGCATTCGCTGAATGGGATAACAAGGAGAAAACAAAATTATGATGAAACAGATTCGCAATTTTTGTATTATTGCACACATCGACCACGGAAAATCAACTCTGGCTGACCGGATTTTAGAGCAAACCTTTACGGTGGCAAAGCGTGACATGGAAGAACAGATTCTGGACAATATGGATATTGAACGGGAGCGTGGCATTACCATCAAAGCACGTGCTGTCCGGTTGAACTACAAGGCAAAAGACGGAAAAACCTATGTGTTCAACCTGATTGACACACCGGGTCACGTGGACTTTAACTATGAGGTTTCCCGCAGCCTGGCAGCTTGTGAAGGTGCCATTTTGGTGGTGGATGCTTCACAGGGTATCGAGGCACAGACGCTGGCAAATACGTATCTTGCCATTGAGCACGACTTGGAAGTTGTGCCGGTGGTGAATAAAATCGACCTGCCAGCAGCCGATCCGGAACGGGTTTGTCAGGAGATTGAAAGCGTCATTGGGATTCCAGCAATGGATGCACCGAGAATTTCGGCAAAAGAAGGTTTAAACATTGGCGAAGTGATGGAACGGATTGTCACGGATATTCCCGCTCCGAAGGGAAATCCAGATGCACCGCTGAAGGCGTTGATTTTTGACAGCTATTATGATGCCTATAAGGGCGTTGTGATTTATATTCGGGTCAAGGAGGGGACTGTAAAAGTTGGCGACACCATACGCCTTATGGCAACTGGTGCGGAATTTACGGTTGTAGAAGCTGGTTATATGGATACCAAAAGCCTGGTCAATGTCGGACAGCTTTCTGCTGGTGAGGTTGGGTATCTGTCTGCTTCGATTAAGAGCATTGGAGATACTCGTGTCGGGGATACTGTTACATTGGCAGAAAATCCATGTGACGAACCACTGCCAGGTTATCGGAAAGTCAATCCGATGGTGTTCTCCGGTATCTATCCGGCAGATGGTGCAAAGTATGGGGATCTGCGGGAAGCACTGGAAAAGCTTCAGTTGAATGATGCCTCTTTGTCCTTTGAGCCAGAAACCTCTATTGCACTGGGGTTTGGCTTCCGTTGTGGATTTTTGGGATTGTTGCATATGGAAATCATTCAGGAACGGCTGGAGCGAGAATATAATCTGGACTTGATTACAACAGCCCCTTCTGTTATCTATCGGGTTACCATGACAAACGGCGAAGTAGAGATGATTGACAACCCGACCAACTATCCGGATCCTGCTCTGATTCAGCTGGCAGAAGAACCAATGGTAAAGGCAGAAATTCTGACACCGCCCGATTTTGTCGGCAATGTCATGGAGCTTTGTCAAAATCGAAGAGGCGTCTTTGTGGATATGCAGTATTTGGATGATACCAGAGTTTCTTTGAAATACAATTTGCCACTGAATGAGATTGTATATGACTTTTTTGATGTGCTGAAATCTCGAACCAGAGGCTATGCGTCCTTTGACTATGAAGTGACAGGTTATGCAGCCTCTCAGCTGGTGAAATTGGATATTCTGTTGAATGGGGATGTGATTGATGCCTTGTCCTTTATCATTCATAAGGATAAGGCATATGAACGGGCAAGAAAAATCGTGGAGAAACTGAAGGAAAATATTCCACGGCAGTTGTTTGAAGTGCCGGTACAGGCAGCCATTGGCGGAAAAATCATTGCAAGAGAAACCATTAAGGCAATGCGGAAGGACGTATTGGCAAAGTGTTATGGCGGCGACATTACGAGAAAGAAGAAGCTGTTGGAGAAACAGAAGGAAGGTAAGAAGCGAATGCGGCAGCTGGGTACGGTTGAAGTACCGCAGGAAGCATTTATGAGTGTATTGAAACTGGATGAGGAATAAAAGATACAAATGAGCCCTCATTCGACGGAGGAGCTTTGTTCCACCCTCGGAAAGGAATGGATGATATCATGTCAGAAAAACAATCAATTTATGCTTGTCCGCACTGCGGCAAGAAAACGTTTAATCCTTTGACCAAGGCTTTGGCAGGCGGTATGAATACCAAAGGCCGTGTTTGTCAAGCGTGTGGCAGACGTGCTGTGAATGGTAAGGTTTCTACCATCGTTCGCACAGTATTGATGTTAATTGCCATTGTCATTATATTTGTAACCTATTTTATAGAAAACAATAACACCAGAGCATATCTCATTATGACGGGTACCATTGTGGCTGCGTGGCTGTTGTCCATGCTGTTTGATGCATTCTTCTGTCCACTGATGAAAGTGGTGCGGAACGATGCCAGCTGAGCAGACGCTTGGTTTATACATTCATGTCCCTTTTTGTGTGCGAAAGTGTCCCTATTGTGATTTCTATTCAGTTCCGCAGACAGAGGCACGCATGATGCAGTATACCGCAGCTCTTTGCCGCTTTTTGCAGCAGACTGAAACAAACTTGCGGGTGGATACCGTTTATTTTGGTGGCGGTACGCCGTCTTTGTTACCGCTGCCACAGTTAGAGCAGATTTTGCAGTGCATTGCCAGGCACTTTTCGCTCTGGCAGCCGGAAATCACACTGGAATGCAATCCGGCAACGGTGACAAAAGATACGCTTTCTGCTTATCGGCAGATGGGTGTCAATCGGCTTTCCATCGGAGTACAGTCGCTTTCAGATGCACAGCTGAACCGTCTTGGACGGCTGCACAATGCAGCGGAAGCAATTGCAACGGTAGAGCAGGCAGCGGCGGTTGGCTTTGAGAATCTCTCCTGTGATGTGATGCTGGCACTGCCGCAGCAGACAGAAGACGAGTTGCAAAGTACGTTGCAGCAATTGACGGCACTGCCGATTCAACATCTTTCTGCTTACTTGTTGAAAGTCGAGGAGGGGACACCCTATGCAAAAAGCAAATGGGTGGAGCAGCTGCCGGATGCCGATGCCGCCGCAGATTGTTACCTACAGACTGTGGAAACCTTACGGCAGTCTGGTTTCCTACAATATGAAATCTCTAACTTTGCAAAACCTGGTTATGAAAGCCGACATAACTGTAAATATTGGCGGTGTGAGCCGTATCTTGGTTTTGGGACCTCTGCCCATTCCTGTTACGGGGGAAAGCGGTTTTTTGTGCCGTCTGATTTGCAGGCATTTTGTGAGGCGGAAACACAGCCAATTGTGATAGAGGATGAAAATCCTTGCACACAAGAGGAACGAATCATGTTAGGACTGCGGTTGTTGGAGGGCATTCCCTGCGAATGGCTGCATCCCCAGCAGATGCAGCAGATGAAACGGTATGAAAAGGGTGGCTTGGTTCGCTTTTTCGGGAAACGGGTGGCACTGACTGCAAAGGGCTGTTTGGTGTCCAATGCAATTTTGGCAGAGATTTTATAATATCAAGATGACGTGTGGAAAATCCATTTTCCCTAAGAAATAGGAACGTGCATAAAAAAGCAGTACAGAGCGTAATTTGCCTGTACTGCTTTATTTTTATATGCATTAACATTGAGAAGCACGTGTGTGACGAGAATTAGTCTTCAAACACCTGCTTGATGCTGTCATAGTGCAGGAAAATACCTTGTTCGCCATACTGTTGAATTTGTTCCAGTGTTGCAAAGGCGTATTCCATAACTTCCCGTTCCTGCGTATGCACCGCATTGTCTGGGATGTCCAGTGTAAACCGAAAGATGTCCACAAAATAATTGTTCTTTTCCTCTGGATTCACCCGCTTATAGGAGAATACATATCCGCCTTCTGCGTTAGAAACGTCGATACCGGTTTCTTCTAAAATTTCCCGTTTTACCGCCTCTTCCGCAGATTCGCCGGCACGGACGCCGCCGCCTGGTACTTCCCAGCAGCCCGGTGCCCATTCCTTGTCCATTCTGCGGCGGGTAATCAGGTATGTGCCGTCCGGTCGACGCAGAACACCTAATACGGTCAGATGAAAATCACCCGGTTGCATATTCCAGTCATTTCGTGCCATTGTCCTTCCGGTTTTTTGTTTGTTTTCGTCATAAATATCCCATTGTTCCATGGTAAATCCTCCTGATTGTACATTTGCAGAATGAGCATGTTATTTTTTGGCTTTCGTGTTGCTGTAAATCATGCCGCAGATGACAGCGGTTAGTATCACACCGCAGAAAATCCAGCTGCCTGCTATAAGAAATTTTTCTGGCAGAACTGCATAAATCTCTGTCAATAAAATCAGCAGGATTGGAATATATGCTGTCATCTTCATCATCTCGTTTGGAAAGAGCGGTTACTTGGTCTGCTGAATTTTTTGAGAACGGTCTGGTTCCGGTTTCTGTTCTTTCTTTTTCGGGGAAATCTTATGCAGCAGTTCCTTCACTTCCGGATCATTGGTCAGACCGTATACGACTAACAGATAGAACTGTGCATTGGGTAGATCTTTCTTTTCCAGTGCTTCCTTTGCAAGGGCTGCTGCGATCGAAACTACATCCTTATTGGCACCGGTCTGCATACCATACTTTTCAAAGGCAGCATTGACTTCTTTTCTGGTCGGCGGTGTAATTTTTTTCTTTGTAATGGTGTGGATGTGGTGCAACTCTGCCTGTACACCCGGATGATCGGCATAGATCAGGCTCTCATAGTAGAAGCAAACGGCACTGTCATAGTCCTTTGTTTCGATACAATAGTAGCCGAGGTTGCAGTAACATCTGGAGAGGGTGACCGGTGAAGTTGCAATGGAAAGAGTTTCTTTTGTGACACCCAGCAGGTCTTCCGGCTGTTTGAGTATTTTATAGCATTCTGCCATTTCAAAATAGGGATCGGTGTTGAGCGGATTGTAACGGATGGCGTCCTCCAGTACAGCGACTGCTTCTTCTGCCCGACCGAGATCCAACAGGACATAACCGTGCAGCATTACCATTGCACACAAATCAAACGGTGCACGCAGCAGTTTCTTTGATGGGCTGTAGAAGACGAGATAAAGCTGATGTTCCAGTGTATTCCGCAGACTGAGATACATCTCCTCTTCGGTTTCCCGGAAGTTAATGCAGATTTTTGTATACAGAGCTTCTGTCAGTTTCAACGCTTCTTTTGTTTTTTTCTGGTTGACCAGTTCCAATGCTTCTGCGAAGACTCTATCTATCCGTTTGCCGTCGATGTAGAGCATTTTTGCAAGGCGTTCTTTCTTTTCGTCCGGCAGAATTTCATAGGCAAGGTCTGCCATCTGGCTTTCCACTTCTTTGCCCAGTTCGGTGCCAGCATATTGTTTTACAATATGTTCCAGGTGCACCATATCGACGCTTTCTTCGCCAGTTAAGCCTTGTTTTGCTTCTGCTACGATTTCATCAATTGTTTTTGCCATAGGGGGTTACTCCTTTAACGTTTATCAAAAATTCTTTTTTTTCATGTGACCGCAGAGAATTTTTCACTGCTTTTTCTATTATAGCATAATCTTGCTGTGGCTGTCAATTGATTTTTGTGCAAAATTACGAGGGGCTGTTTGCCGTTGTTGGTTTTCTGTGCAGCGGAAAAACGCCCTGCCGTATGAATTGGTACAGCAAGGTGTTTTTCTATATTGTAATAATATTTGTCTGTCCGTTCTCAAGAATTACTTTCATTCTATTATTGTCTAATGGTATAACCTTATCCACCCACATGATGGGCTCAATTCGTCCCCATTCCAGCCATTGGCTTGTGTTTGTTTCATAGGAATATTCTTGAAATGGCGGTTGTAGAAAATATAGGATTACGCCGCAGCCATACATTACCACAAAGTATTCGTCTGCATCAATAATGGCTCCATTTGGTTCACCATAAAAATCACCAATGATGATTTTAGAATGATTGCATTTGCTAATGAGATAAACGGTTTCATATGTATGTGTAACGATGTAATTCTTGCTTTCATCTAAAACATTTTCAGAATTCATATTTTTTTATTTGTCTTTGGTACACGTTTGCTTGTTTTTTTCTTTTTCCGGACAGAGAATCCAAAATCCCCCAGCTTTCTGCCCAAGGTAAAATATTCTCCATGTGCATAGGCAAGCAGTCCCATTTGCTGCAAGTTCAATTTGCCTTTGCTGTCCACATAGCGTTCTTCCACATTGACCGCCGTGATCTCCGCCAGCATCAGCACATGTGTGCCAAGCGGCTGCGTGGTCTGGATTTTGCACTCCAAACTGACCGGACATTCTGCAATCAGCGGAGCAGCAACGGTCTGTGCCGGTTCCGGTGTAAAATGACAGGCAGCAAATTTATCAATATCCTTTCCGCTGCGGCAGCCGCAGAAATCGGTCTCTCGACATAGGGAGGAGGTGGGCAGATTGATGACAAACTCCCGCTGTTTCATCAGAATCGGATAGGAATAACGGGTTGGGCGGACGGAAATCGAAACCATCGGCGGATGCGTGTTTAGTACACCTGTCCAGGCAATGGTGAGAATATTGGGGTGTTCCAGCGTGCCACAGCTGACCAGTACCGGCGGAACCGGTGCTAACAGAACGCTACCTTTCCAGTGTTGTTTTGACAAGAGCAGATCCCTCCGTTTTGTATTGCAGAAAAGCATCTGTATTTGTTTCCTCATAAGAACCAATTCGCTTTTCCAGTTGACAGCAGATGCTGCCGATGTAGGATGTATTTTGATGATAACATATTTCTCGAAATCTGTCAATTCTTTTTTCACGGAAATCAATTTTTAAATGATGGTTTAAATTCTACGCCACAGGCGTCTGCGGTCAAGCTGCCACCTTTGCAAAGCAAACGAGTTGAAATCGGTCAATGGATGAGGAACAAGATACCGCTGTCCGCCATCTAAAAAAACAAAACGGTACGAAATGCAGAAATTTCGTGTCGTTAGACTGCAAATTGAGGTACAGAACAGGGCGGACAGCGGTCACAGGCAGACAGCGTAGCGAATCTGCCGGACGATTCGGACAAGTTTTCCAAAAAAATCCGAAAATGGATTTCCGTGATTCTTTTTTGATTATGGATTGACGAAATCTGTCATATCTGTTATAATAAAGGCAGGCGTTTGTACTGTCAGTATCGAATAACAGTATATTGATTATAAAAATATAACCGAAAAGGGAGTTTTGAATATGCTACAGCTTGCAGCCGTGTTCAGTGACCATATGGTTCTGCAAAGAGAAAAAAATATTGTTGTCTTCGGAATCGGTGAAGTGGGGGCTATCGTGACCGTTTCCATTCCGGAGCGGAAATTATACGCTTCTACCACTGTAAAAGAGGATGGCAGCTGGCGGCTGCAATTTCCGCCGCAGCCAGCGGGAACAGGATTGACCATGCATGCAAAAGACAGCAGAACAGAGGTCAGCTTTCAGGATGTTGCCATTGGCGAGGTTTGGCTGGCAGGCGGACAGTCCAATATGGAATTTCCGCTGAAAAATGCCGTGAACGGCAAACTGGAGCTGTCACGTTGTGAACGAAGCCGGGTGCGGTATTACAATGTACAGCGGAGCGGTGTGATGCATGCTGCCTATTTTCAGACAGAGCGGAAAAACCGCTGGCAGATGCCGACACCGAAAAATGCAGCAGAGTGGTCAGCAGTTGCCTATCTGGCAGCAAAAGAATTGTCCCAGAAGCTGGGTGTGGTAGTTGGTGTCATTGGGTGTAATTATTCCGGTACTTCTGCCAGCTGTTGGGTGCCGTCTGCGGATTTGACTGGACATACTGCCCTGCATCCGTACTGGACAGCCTATCTAAGTGCGTGTCGAGGGAAGACAGAAGCAGAAATGGCAGCGGATTATGCCGCTTATCTTGCTTATCAGAATGCATGGGAAAAACGAATGACCGCCTGCTATCAGGAGAATCCCAACATGAAGTGGAATGCGGTCTTAGAACGCTGCGGTGAAAACCGTTATCCTGGTCCGATGGGCAGCCGGAATCCGCTGCGGCCATGCGGTTTATATAAAACAATGCTCTCTCGTGTCATGCCGTATACCCTGCGTGGTTTCTGGTATTATCAGGGGGAAAATGATGACAATCGTCCAGCAAGTTATGCACAGCTGCTGTCAGTGTTGATTACACGCTGGCGGAAGGATTGGAATGATGAAACCATGCCGTTTATGATTGTACAGCTGCCGATGTTCAGTTATGAAGGAGAGGAGAACCGCACTAACTGGGCAGAATTGCGGGAGGCACAAACACAGGTGTTCCGTACGCTCCGGAATACTGGTCTGATTGTTACAATGGACTGTGGTGAATATAACAATATGCATTCAACTGAGAAGCGAACGGTTGCACACCGTCTGGCATTGCAGACACTGTATCGGGTTTATAAGGCAGTGCCGGCAGGGGATGCAGAAGCGGCTTACTGCAAGAATGGTTATGCTTCCGGCGGTGCGTATATTTTGCAGTTTTCCCAGCCGGTTGCTCCAAAAGAGGGAACCACTCCGGTGTTTGAAATTGCTGGTGCAGACGGAATCTATTATCCGGCAACCGCAGAATTTCGGGAAAGCTATGTGCGGCTGACATCGCCAAAGGTGCGGATACCGGTTTCCATGCGGTATGCGTGGCGGAACTGGTGTGATGTATCCCTTTACGGAAAGAATGGCATTCCAGTTGCTTCATTCCGGATGCCGAAGTAAATAGTACATAATGCATCAGTATGATGGAGAAAATGGGAACTATCCTATAAAATATCAGATTCCCATTTCCCGTTTTCCACATTTCCCAAAGCATCGCAATCTCGTTGCTTTTCCACACTTTCCACAGAATTTTCCACAGAAAAAAGCAGACTTTTCCACAGTGTTGGGATCGGTCTGCTTTTTTCGGTATGACTGTTTGAAATCGGAAAAAACAGTGCATACTGTAAGTAAATCAAGTTTCTGGGAGGGAATGTGATGGTAAAAGGTGTTCACAAAAAGGTGATTGAAGTCCATCAGCCGGACAGTGCCTACTTTGAGAAGGCAATTTTTTACCTGCGGCCTGGTATTACGCAGCTGCCACCGGAGCTGGCACAGGCAGCTGCAAGAGAGTATTTACAGGAAATGGAACCGTTTCCCGAACCGCCGCTTTGGAAACGAACCTTGCCGATTTTTTGCAGTGCGGTTCTGTCTGCTGCCGCAGCCTGTGTTGTATGCCTGCTGGTGTTGTAATGCTTTAGGGAATGGCGTGCTGTAAAATTTTCCGTTTCGGCAAAAACTTTATGAAAACCAGAAAAAAGACCTTGTGCTTTTTCTGCAAACATGCTATAATAAAGGTCATGGCATATTCGCTGTGACCTTTTATTTTTTGGAGAAAAGGCAGCTGTGAGAGGATGTGCAGCTGTGAAGAAACGCTCGGAGAGGATCGAGGAAAATAGATGAAGCCTGAAAGACAAAATAGAAATCACACTGCTGTACCGCAGCAGGAGGAAAACCGCATTGCCGGAAGAAATCCGGTTATGGAGGCACTCAAAAGCGGTACGCCGTTGGATACCATTTATCTCAGCGGTAGACAGGGCATTCTTGGACAGATTGCCAGTCTTGCCGCCGAACAGGGGATACCGGTGAAAACCGTATCGGATGCCCGTTTATCCCAGATGACGCAACAGACCCATCAGGGCGTTGTGGCAGACGGTGCATGTGCCGTGTATGGGAGCATGGCTGACATGCTGGCATTTGCTGCGGAAAAGGGAGAAAAGCCACTGCTGCTGATTTGTGACGAGATTCAGGATCCGCACAATTTGGGTGCGATTTTACGAACTGCGGAAGCAGCCGGCTTTCATGGTGTCATTATTCCGAAACGGCGGAGTGCATCCTTGAATGCCACCGTTGCGAAAACCTCTGCCGGTGCGGTCAGTTGGATAAAAGTGGCGAGAGTTCCTAATTTAGTGGCAGCCATGGAAGAATTGAAACAAAATGGTGTTTGGATTTATGGGACAGATGCCGCCGGGACAGATTATACCCAGTCTGATTTTACAGGCGGCACGGCATTTGTCATCGGCTCAGAAGGCGAGGGAATGGGTCGTCTGGTACGGGAACACTGTGACCAGCTGCTTAGCCTGCCGATGTATGGAAAAGTGAATTCTCTCAATGCCTCTGTTGCAGCTGGCATCTTTATTTATGAAGCCGTGCGGCAGCGGCACAGCACATCCGGAAATCCGTAATTTGCAGAATATGCCGTTCTGCATCCCTGCTTTAAAGGAGTGTAACAGCAAAATATGGCAAATCAAAAATTTTCCGTGGAGGAAATTTTAAAAGAATATCAGTCCGACGAAGCAACGGCAAATAAAAAAGGGACGCCTTCTGGTAAGCTGGAAACGCAGAAAATGCTGAACAATGCTGCCGGAAGAAGAAAAGTGCCGCCGAGTACGAAAGCCTCTGCGGAAGCGTATTCCTATGCTGCAAGTCGTACGCAGCAACGAACGCCGTATTCGCCCTATCGTTCGGAGATGGCTGCAAATATTAATGGCATCAAGCAGCAGCGGTATACACGGCGTACCGATGTAGAGGAAAGCCGAACGGCTGCTTTTCAGACGCTGGAACTGATGCGTCCGAAGGTGTCATTTGTTCGTTCTCCTGCCATCAATCCGCAAACAACCCCGAATCCGAAACGTGATCATATCTCTGATTATGATGGTGCCGTTCTGCTGGAAACACCGGAAACGGAAACAAAGCCGGAACAGCCTGCCTATCAGCCGACAATTCAGGAAATGCAGGATTCTACCAGAGCAAAGGAGAAAAAACAGGCACAGAGTAGCCGAAAACCAAAAAAACGAACAGAACAATCTTATCAGCGGGAATCGTTCACAGAACCAGAACCGGAGTGGCGTAAAGCAAAGCCGGAAAAGAAAAAAACGCAGCCGGAGCCTGTCACACAGACGGCAACCTTGCAGGATACGCTGCGGGCAGCACAGGAGGCAGTTGCAAAAGCAGAAACACCGGAGCAGCCGCAGAAAAAACAGTCGTTTTCTCATGCGTGGGAAACGCTTCTGACCAGTCCAGCAAAACAGCAGCAGCGGCAGGAAAAGAAACAGCAGGAGAAAAAACAACCATCTGCATCCAGATGGCTTTCCTCCAGAAAAAAAACGGCAAAGAATAGCCGTTTTGCACAGCCGGCTTATCCCGAACCGGCAGAACAATATCAAACAAAAGAAGAACCGCAGCCGGAGCGTAATGACACACCACCAATCTATAAACCGCAGCCGGAGCGTAATGACACACCGCCAGTCTACAAACCGCAGCCGGAGCGTAATGATACACCACCAATCTACGAACCGCAGCCGGAGCGTAATGATACATCGCCAATTTATGAACCACGGTCAGAGCGTAATGATACACCACCAATCTACGAACCACGGTCAGAGCGTAATGATACACCACCAATCTACGAACCGCAGCCGGAGCGTAATGATACACCGCCGGTCTACGAACCGCAGCCGGAGCGTAATGATACACCGCCAGTCTACGAACCGCAGCCAGAAAACAATGAAATGCCAATATCAGAACTGGCTGCATCGGAAGCAGCAGAGAGCCGCACAAAACCATCCACTGCAAAATCGAAAAAGCAGAAGAAGGAAAAGCGGAAAAAAGAAAAGCTGCCGAAGCCAAAGAAAACCAAAAAGAGTGCAGCTGCTCCGGCTGTACAACTGCAGCCAGAGATACCGCCGGAAGAACCGGCACAGGATATTTGGGAGGAAGAGCCGGTTCCAGTTGCAGCTGTTGTTTCGGAAGAATCGGATACAGCATCTTTTTCTACAGAAACGGAGAATCTTTCTTATACGGCAAGATTTCGGAAGGTTGTGGCACAGAAAAGTACTTATACTGATCCAGAGCGGAAAACTACTGCGAAAAAGCCAAAACGGGAAAAAATGCCAAAGGTTAAAGTACAAAAGCCAGTTCCGCCGGCACCAAAGCCCATCCCCAATCAGGAAGCGGAAATCCGAATCAATATCAATCTATTGCGGAATGCGGTTTTCTTCCGTACTGTTTCCCTGATTATTTTAACCGTAATTGAAATGTTTCTGGCAATTGGTGAGTCCGGACATACATTGCTTTATCCCGCTTTGACACGTCTGATGACTGTCCAGGGATATTGCGTGATTCATCTGGTGCTGGGACTGCTGATCTTATTTATCACTTTCCCGACGGTTGTAAATGGCTTGAAAAATCTACTGCATCGGGAGGCAGACAGCGACAGTGTTGCGGCTTTGCCGTTGATTCCCTGCCTGCTGACGGTGATTTCTGTTATTTTCGTGCCGGAACCGATGGAACGCAATCTGGTACATATCTTTTTGCCGGTTTCCAGTTTGATTTTATTGGTCAATTCTATCAGTAAGCTGTTTATTATCCGGCGTGCCACCCGTAATTTTTCGCTTTTGACAAAGGACTTTGAAAAATATGTTTTAACTTGTGTGCAGAATGAGACTGCAGCGGAAACACTGACCCGTGGAGCAGTAAGAGACTATCCGATTCTGGCAACGGTGCGAAAGACCAGCCAGATGTCTGACTTTTTGCGGCATACCTATGCATCCGATCTGGCAGATCGTTTCAGTCAAAAGCTTGTCCCCATTGTTGGTGGAATTTCACTTTTGTTGGCAGCTGCTATCACAGGCATTCGGATTGGTGTGCTGGAATCTCCGGAACAGAATATTCCATTTTTCTTCTCTGTACTGACGATGCTGCTGACAGCCGGATGTACAGCCGGCATTCCGTTGACGGTCAATATGCCATTGGACAGTGCTTCTAAACGGCTTTGCCCACATTCCTGTACTTTACTTGGCTATCAGAGTGTGGACGACTTTTTTGATGTCAATGCTGTGATGCTTTCTGCTTCGGCACTGTTTCCGAAGGGATCTGTCAAGATCAGTGGGATTAAAAACTTTGGCGGTTTTCAGGTAGAGGAAGCACTGCTGGATGCTGCCAGCCTGGTATATGCGGCAGACAGCATTCTGCAAAACGCTTTTGCAGAACTGGTCGAGGAGAAGAATGGCATGCTGTATCAGGTGGAGGACTGTAACTATGAGGATTCCTTTGGGCTATGCGGCTGGATTCGTCATCGCCGTGTTCTACTTGGAAACCGGGAGATGATGACCACCCATAACATTGAAGGTCTGCCGACAAAAATACGGGAATTGGAATTGACAGACGGCAATCAGGATGTGCTGTATCTTTCCGTAAGCGGTGTACTGGCTGCCATGTTTGTGGTGGACATTACTGCTGACCCAATGGTAAAACGGCAGATGTGTCGCTTGAAGGAAGAGCAAATCAATGTGATTCTCAAGAGTGTGGACAGCAGTGTTACCCTTCGTCGTCTGGCAACGCTGTTTGCTGTGCCGGATAGTATGCTGAAGATTCTACCAGCTGCGGATGATGATTTATTTGCACAGGAAACAGCACCATTGCAGGATGTCAGTGCAGCTACGATTCACAATGGATCTTTCTTTGGTACGGCTCGGCTGTTGCTGGAAGCAAAGAGAATAAAACGGGCGGCAACAGCAGGATTGCTGCTGCAAGTCATTTCTGTCATCCTTGGTCTGTCCATTTGCAGTGGTTATATCTTGGTGAACGGCTATGACAATATTACTTCACAGACATTGTTATTTTATCAGTTGATTATGACGGGCTTGACGGTATTTGCAACACGTTTGAAATAAGGAGGCGATAGGTTATGGATTTGCGAAAGCAACGAAATACCGATGCAGAGGAAACCGCATTTGTCCCTGTGTCAGAGATTGCATCCAAACGGTCTACGGATCAGTTTGATACGCAGAAATTAGATGGAGATGCCGTTCGATCACAGGCGGCAACTTATCATGACCGAAATCCTTACCGCCGCAGTAAACCGCAGCTGCATGGGACGCCAATGCCGCCGGAGCAGGAAACGGTATCTTATCCTGGGGACGTTTCCGAATATCATAATGGCTATGGGAATGCTCCGCAGCCACCATACAACAACGGCTATGGAAATCCTCCACAGTCGCCGTACAATAATGGGTATGGGAATGCTTCGCAGTCGCCGTACAATAATGGGTATGGGAATCCTCCGCAGTCACCGTACAACAACGGCTATGGAAATCCTCCGCAGTCATCGTACAACAATGGTTATGGGAATGCTCCGCAGTCACCGTATAACAATGGATATGGAAACCCTCCACAGCCAACTGCATATGGTCGATCCGCAACAGCAGCACCGCCAAGACCGCAATCATCCCCCCAAACGCATCCACCAAGGCAATCGTCAACGCCGAAAGAACCAATAAAATCTTCTGTACCAAGCAGCCGTCCTGTACGGCAGCCTGCTTCGGCAGAGCCAAAAAGACGGCGGACTGTTTCCAATGGCAAAAAGCGTGCCGGTGGCGGTACATTGGGAAAAATTGTACGATTTGTACTGTGGGCAGTTATTATTGTATTTGTGTTGTATTCTGTATTGGCATTGGTGGGTATTCTGCGAATGCAGAAGGAAACAGCAGAAAACCGTGCCAATATTTCCGATGTGATGGAAGCCTCCTATGTCAGTAATGTCTTATTGATTGGGACAGATTCCCGTGACTTGTCATCCGACCGTGGTCGTTCGGATTCCATGATTCTGCTGTCCATTAACAGCAAAACCAATGAAATTGTAATGACTTCGTTTTTACGAGATGCTTATGTTTATATTGGTGACACATATGGTTCCGGTAAATTGAATGCCGCTTATTCTTATGGCGGTGCTGCATTGCTGATGGATACAATTGAAGCAAATTATCATGTACGAATTGATGATTATGTGTTGATTTCTTTTGCAGCCTGTGCCAATGTGATTGACGCAGTCGGCGGTGTGGAACTGGAACTTTCCGACAGCGAAGCGGATGCTGTCAACGAAATCCTGATCAGTGAAGTCAATGAATTGATGGGAGACGGTCGGGAAGATGACCTGTTAGACGGCGGCGGTACGCTGAAGTTAGACGGAAAGCAGGCACTTTCCTACAGCCGCATTCGGTATGTCGGCAATGCCGATTTTGAGCGGACAAGCCGCCAGCGAACGGTGATGACACAGGTGCTGAAAAAGGCGGCAAAAAATCCAGCAGCACTGGCAAACATTTTTATCACAGCACTGCCGGAGCTGTCTACCAATCTTTCTGTTGGAAAAGCGTATAGCTATGCCTTGCGGGCACCGTTTTTGTTGATGCACTATGATTTTGTGCAGCAGCAGATTCCCGCAGATGGGACATTTTATGGGGATACGATCAATGGAGAGGCTGTTTTGGTTACAACAGATTCTGAAGAAAATCAAAACAAGTTGGAAGAAACAATTTTTCGGAAGTCATAAAAACAATACATGGTAACAGTGTGATACCATGTATCCTATTTCTGATATGCTTTTTATAGAATGTTTCAGCAGCGGTCACGACAGCCGCTGTTTTTTTCTGCCCTGTTGTATAAATTCCTATGATTTTACCCATCCTGTTGGATGAGGTGATCAAGATGAAAAAATGGGAAGCAGCACTTTTGATTGGCGTATTTTGCACATTACTTTTCACAAGCTTTTTTCAAACAGCGGAAACGGTAACGGGATTGCAGCAGCATGTTCTGCGGATGCATATTCTGGCGAACTCTGATAGGGAAGCAGATCAGCAGTTGAAATATCAGGTGCGGGATGCCTTGCTGGCAGAATCGGAATCCCTATTTGGTACCGATGTGCCGGAGAGCCGGGAACAGCTGGAGACTGTTGCAGCAGCCCATCTTCCAGAAATGGAGGCAATTGCACAGCGTGTGGTACGGGAAAACGGCTACACCTATCCGGTGCAGGCGGAACTGGTTACCATGGACTTCACAGAACGTACCTACGAGGACTTGACGATGCCGGCTGGTACATACGAAGCCATTCGCATTACCATTGGAGCGGCAGCGGGCAGGAATTGGTGGTGTGTGATGTATCCGCCGCTCTGTATTCCGGTGGCAGAGGAGGTTGCTGTAGAAGAAGCACAGGCAGAAGCCTATTTTACAAAGGAAGAACAGGATGTATTATATCATCCGGAACGTTATCGGGTAAAACTGAAACTAGTGGAGTGGGTAAAACATTGGATGAAGGAATGACAGAAACATGTGTCTGATGGACAGGTCTTGTCTGTTGCACAGCGAGGGGTGTTTGCCAGCGATAGAATGTATTTTCATCAGGCTTACTCAAAATGTGAATTTTCTGTAAAAAACAAATTGCTTCCTTGACAAGCGGCAGAGAATGTGGTATAATGCTCAAAGAAAACAAAGCAGAGCATCATCGTTCTCACCGTTTGGCTGTTGTCGAAACGGTTAATATCAGTTTCCTTGTGAATGTGTGCCGAAAGCATGCAGCAAAGAAATGGTGGAGCGGGATCAGATGATGCGTACTTTTTGAAAAGTACGCATTTATTTTTTTGTTTGAAAATAATATGTTTGGAGGTGCTGGCTATCAGCAAACAAGAGCTGCAGATCAATGAGGAAATCCGGGATAGAGAAATCCTGGTCATTGATCAGAATGGGACAAAGCTTGGAACAATGTCTGCAAGAGACGCACAGAAGCTTGCGTATGAACAGGATCTCGATTTAGTGAAGATCGCACCGCAGGCAACCCCGCCGGTCTGCCGCATTATGGATTACGGAAAGTACTGTTTTGAACAGCAGAAGCGGGAAAAGGAAGCAAGAAAAAATCAAAAGGTGGTTTCTATTAAGGAAATCCGGATGTTTTCTGCAATTGATACCCATGACTTTGAAACAAAAGTGAATCAGGCCAAGAAGTTTCTGGAAGGCGGCGATAAGCTGAAGGTTTCCGTTCGGTTCCGTAAGCGTGCAATTGCCCATCCGCAGCTCGGAGAAGAACTGCTCAACCGCTTCAAAGAGGCATGTGCAGCAGTTGGTACCGTTGAAAAGCCTGCAAAAATGGAAGGCCGCAGTATGGTCATGTTCATTTCACCGAAGGCATCCAAGTAAGAGGAGGAACTCGCAATGGCAAAGATTAAGACAAAAACACATTCCGGTGCAAAGAAGCGGTTTAAGATTACTGCAAACGGAAAGGTAAAGTATCAGAAGACCAACAAGAGACACAGACTGACCCAGAAGGACACCAAGCGGAAGAGAATCGCCCGTACGGTCGGCATCGCTGATGCAACCAATGCACCGGCAGTGAAAAAGCTTCTGCCGTATCTCTAAGATACAATCCGCAGAATGGGACGGAACAAACTGGAAGCTTAGAAAACACATAGATATCGGAGGTAGAAGCAAATGGCACGTGTAAAAGGTGCGATGATGACACGCAAGAGAAGAAATAAGACCCTGAAGCTCGCAAAGGGTTACTTTGGTGCAAAGAGCAAGCACTTCAAGATGGCAAAACAGGCTGTTATGAAGTCTGGCAACTATGCATATGTCGGCAGAAAGCAGAAGAAGAGAGAGTTCCGGCAGCTCTGGATCACCAGAATTTCTGCTGCATGCAAGCTGAACGGCATGAACTATTCTACATTTATGAACGGCTGCAAGAAGGCTGGCATTACCCTGAATCGGAAGATGCTGTCTGAGATTGCGATCACCGATGCAGCTGGTTTCGCTGCTATTGTAGAAAAGGCAAAGGCTGCACTTTAATTGCAAGCTGCGAACACGCTCCGGTTTTTGGAAAAACGGGGCGTGTTTTGTTATATATAGTGAAATTTCTGCCGAACCATAGGGCTTCGGGCAGATTTTAAGCCATTGGACAGGAGGTACACAGGATGGCGTTCCGTATGACTGCAATTACCGCAAAAGATAACCCTGCCATTCGGCTTTACCGAAAGCTGACACATTCCCGAAAGGCCAGAGCACAAACCCGGCAGTTTGTGTTAGAGGGCTACCGATTGGTTTCAGATGCGGTACATTTCTCCAGAAAACTGACCCATCTCTTTGTCACAGAAGAAGCGTGGGAGCGGTATCAGGAAGGCTTTGGCTGCCTGGCAGCTGATTTGAGAGAAACAAAGCTGCTGCTTATTTCAAATGAGCTTGCTATGGAGCTGGCAGAAACAGAACATCCGCAAGGGGTCTTTGCAATCTGTGAAATGCCTGTTGGTGCGTTTCCAGTGATTCCGAATGCCACCTACCTGGTTCTGTACCAGATACAGGATCCTGGCAATATGGGGATGCTTTTACGAACGGCAGCCGCAATGGGAATTTATGGTGTGATCTGCTGTCAATCGTGTGACTTATACAGTCCAAAGGTGGTGCGTGCAACGATGGGGGCTCTGTTTCACGTCAATGTGATGCAGATACACCATGCAGAAGCGGTTTTGGAAGCGTTGCATGCCGCAAAAATTTTATCTTGTGCTTCTGTCGTGCAGCAGGATGCAGAGCCAGTTGGTGTTTGTGAACTGGGAGATGGCTGTGCCGTTTGGATTGGCAACGAGGGAAATGGTCTGCCGAAAGCAATTGTACAGCAGTGTGACCGGAGAATTACCATTCCCATGAAGGGATATATGGAATCGCTCAATGCTGCCATGGCGGCAGGCATTATGATGTGGGAAATGACCAAGCCAAGATGAGGTGACAAGTGTGGAAACCATGTATTATTGGATTTGGCTGCTGTTGGTGTTTGGTGCTGGGAACCGAAAAATTTGGAAGGTATTAGAGCAATATGAAACACCGCAAACTGCTTATACAGCATTGCAAACAGAAAAACTGCCCTTTTTGAAGGAACGGGAAATCCGCAGTATCAAAGCAGTCACAATGGATCAGGTGGAGAAAATCATACAAAATTGTAAAGAAAAGCAGATTGCGGTGGTTTGCTTTGATGATGAAAACTATCCAGAACCGCTCCGGCAGATTTATAATCCGCCGACTGTTCTGTTTTATCAGGGGCAGCTTTCCTTGCTGGCAGATTATCCGGCTTTAACAGTGGTTGGTACACGAAAACCCAGTCAATACAGCATACAGACGGCAGATTTGTTATGTCGCTGTCTCGCAAAAAGCGGAATGCTGCTGGTCAGTGGGTTTGCAGTGGGCGTGGATTCTGTAGCACATCGGGCAGCCTTACTTTCTGGTGGAAAAACCGTTGCTGTCATGGGTTGCGGTCTGGACGTGCCCTACCCAAAGGTGAATGCTTCTGCAAAGAAATACATTATTCGGAATGGTCTACTGTTGACAGAATTTTTACCGGGAACAGAACCAGCAAGACAGAATTTTCCGATGCGAAATCGTGTGCTGGCAGGTGTCAGCAGCGGTACACTGGTTATCCAAGCTCCAGTTGGCAGTGGTGCATTGATTACCGCAGAACAGGCAATGGAGCAGGGGAAACCTGTTTTTTGTCTACCGCCTGCGGACATATTTGACAACCAGTATGCAGGTGTGGTAAAATACCTGCGTGAGGGTGCGATTCCGGTTTTTGCACCGGAGGACATTCTCAGAGAATACCATGACAGCTTTGAACAACGGTTGACAGAAGTTTCTATAGATGCGATTTTAGAACAGCAGCCAGCCTTCCCATCCGCACAGACTGCAAAACAATCTGCTGTATCGTCGCAAAAACCGCCAAGCCAAGCCACTGAGAAGGCAAAATCAAAGGTGCGTTCCACAGAAGAAGTCACAGTAGAACCAGTTAGACAGACTGTAGATGCTTCTGTGCTGGAAACATTAGAGGGCGTAACAAGAAAGATTATGGCGTTGCTGTTGGAGCAGTCGCCAATCCAGATTGACCAGATTGTACAGACGGTGCAGGCGGATGCCGAAGAGGTGGCAGCCTGCCTGACAGAACTGGCGATCGAACAGTTGGTTCAAAGACTGCCAGGACAATACTATAGTGTATTGTAATATTATGGTGAGGTTTGAAATACTGGTTCAATTATCAGAGAACATTCAGATGAATTAGGAGATTGATGAAACGCTGCATCATTTGCAGTATCCGAACGCATACAATTCGGAAGTGTCGGTAAGTGCTGGCAGGAAAAACAGGAGAAAAAGAATATGTCAAATTTGGTGATTGTAGAATCGCCGGCAAAGGCGAAAACCATTCAAAAATATTTGGGAAAAGACTTTGATGTCATTGCTTCTATGGGGCATGTACGGGATTTGCCGAAGTCAAAGTTTGGTGTGGACATTGAACACAACTTTACACCGCAGTATGTGGATATGAAGGGGAAGGAAGATGTTATCAAGCAGCTAAAATCTCACGCTGCAAAGTGTGATAAAATTTACCTTGCCACCGACCCGGATCGGGAAGGGGAGGCAATTTCCTGGCATATTGCACAGATGCTGCATCTGGATATGCAAGAAAATAACCGTGTGGCATTCAATGAAATTACGAAAAGCGGGGTACAGGCTGGTATGGCAAATCCACACCAGATTGACATCAATCTGGTGAATGCCCAGCAGGCAAGAAGAGTACTGGATCGAATCGTTGGCTATCAGCTCAGCCCGTTTTTGTGGCGGAAGGTACGGCGTGGTTTGTCCGCCGGAAGAGTGCAATCCGTTGCGGTTCGGCTGGTTGTGGATCGGGAAAATGAGATTCGTGCATTTGAGCCACAAGAATACTGGACGATTGATGCCAAGCTTTCTGCACCGTCTTCCCGTAAAATCTTTTCCGCAAAGTTAACCGCAGTAGACGGAAAAAAAGTCGATAAGACGGAGATTTCCAGTAAGGAGCAGGCAGATGCCCTTGTGGCACGGTTGCAGGAAGCCCCGTTTGTTGTGAAAACAGTGAAAAAGCGGGTAACTAAAAAACATCCTTCTGCTCCGTTTATCACATCAACCTTGCAGCAGGAAGCGTCCTATCGTCTGAGCTTTCAGTCCAAGCGTACCATGAAAGTTGCACAGGAGTTATATGAGGGCGTAGAAATTCAGGGGATGGGAGCCGTCGGTTTGATCACCTATATGCGTACCGACAGCCTGCGAATTTCCAATGAGGCAAAGAAAGCCGCGGCAGATTACATTCTCTCTGCTTATGGCAGTGATTATTTGCCGCCGTCTCCCCGTGTCTATAAAACAAAGAAAAACGCACAGGATGCCCATGAGGCAATTCGTCCGTCTATGCCGTCTCTTACACCAGAGCAGGTGAAGAACAGCTTGACCAGTGACCAATATAAATTATATCGTTTGATTTGGGAACGCTTTATTGCCAGTCAGATGGCGGATGCCCTGTTAGATACCGTTTCCGTGGATATTGATGCAGATAACTGCCTGTTTAAGGCAAGCGGTTCCACGATAAAGTTTGACGGTTTTACCGTTCTGTATGAGGAGACCAGGGACAGCAAGGGCGATAAGGACAAGTCCGAAAATAAGAACCTGCCGGAATTACAGGAAGGTGACCCACTGAAGCTGCGTGCATTGGAGGGCAATCAGCATTTCACGCAGCCGCCCACCCGATATTCCGAAGCGTCTTTGATTAAGGCGATGGAAGAGTATGGAATCGGAAGACCGAGTACCTATGCACCGACCATTACCACGATTACCGCCCGAAATTATGTAGAACGGGAAGGCAAACAACTGAAACCTACGGTATTGGGAGAAGTGGTCACTGAACTGATGAAAGAGCACTTTCAGAATATTGTAGACGTCAAGTTTACAGCAAAGATGGAAAATGATCTGGATGATGTCGAACGAGGTGAACAGGACTGGGTGCAGGCATTGGATCATTTCTATGGGGATTTCTCTCAAACCCTGAAAACCGCTGAGGAAAAAATGGAAGGCAAGCGAGTGAAGGTGCCGGACGAAGAGACCGATGAGATCTGTGAGGTCTGTGGGAAGAAGATGGTGATCAAGATCGGACGGTTCGGACGGTTTCTGGCTTGTTCCGGTTTCCCGGATTGTAAAAATACCAAAAAAATTGTACAGGAAATGCCTGGCAGCTGTCCACTCTGTGGGGGAAAAATGGTGCTGAAAAAATCCAAGCGGGGCAGAAGCTTTTATGGATGTGGCAACTTTCCGGACTGCAATTTTATGACATGGAACATACCGGTTGCGGAAACCTGTCCGCAATGCGGCTCTACACTCTTTCAAAAGGGTGGAAAATCTGGTAAGTTGATTTGTGAGAAACCGGATTGCGGCTTTGAAAAAAATTTAACGGGTGGAGGACAGGCATGACAGAACAATGCAAACAAGTGACCATTATCGGCGGCGGTCTGGCAGGCTGTGAGGCAGCCTGGCAGCTGGCACAAAACGGTATTCCGGTGACACTTTACGAGCAGAAGCCCGTGCATTACAGTCCCGCACATCATCGGAACGGACTGGCAGAATTGGTCTGCTCCAATTCTTTGAAAGCGGATCGTCTGGCATCGGCTGCTGGTCTGCTGAAAGCAGAGATGGAACGGTTGGGTTCTCTGCTGATCCCCTGTGCAAGGGCAACTGCGGTTGCAGCTGGGGGGGCACTGGCAGTGGATCGGGATGCCTTTTCCGATCTGGTGACAGAACGCATTCGTTCCCATCCACTGATTCAGCTGAAAACGGAAACAATTCTGCATATACCAGACGGCAAAGTGATTGTTGCCACTGGACCA
The DNA here is from genome assembly GCA_019417865.1 of Ruminococcus sp. Classification (GTDB taxonomy): domain Bacteria; phylum Bacillota; class Clostridia; order Oscillospirales; family Ruminococcaceae; genus Ruminococcus_C. Next base: position 23,522 of record DYCW01000432.1, read on the forward strand.
TTGACAGATGGCACACTTGCAGAGGAGATTGAACAGCTCTGTGGTACACGTTTGCGGTTTTTCGATGCAGCTGCACCGATTGTCAAATATGAAAGCCTGAATACCGAAAAGGTCTTTTTTGCCGCACGGTACGGCAGAGGTACGGCGGATTATATCAATTGCCCGATGAATCAAGCGGAATATGAGGCATTCTATGAAGCCTTGATTTCGGCAGAACGGGCAGAGCTGCATGACTGTGACAAGCAGTTTTTCCGGGTCTACGAGGGTTGCATGCCCATTGAAATTTTAGCTTCCCGTGGAAAAGATACGATGCGGTTCGGTCCCCTGAAACCAGTGGGATTGACCGATCCCCGTACGGGACATAGACCATATGCTGTAGTGCAGCTGCGGAGAGAGAATCAGGAAGGAACCATGTACAATCTGGTTGGCTTTCAGACCAATTTGAAATTCGGGGAACAAAAACGGGTGTTTTCGATGATTCCAGGATTGGAGCAGGCGGAGTTTGTCCGCTATGGCGTGATGCACCGCAACTCCTTTCTGGATAGCCCAAGGCTGTTGGGAGCGGATTATGCCCTTCGCAGCAATCCGGATTGTTTTTTTGCCGGACAGATGACCGGCGTGGAGGGGTATATGGAATCCGCTGCCAGTGGTATTTTAGCCGGAAAGAACATGGTTCGTCGGATACAGGGAAAACCGTCGTTGATTTTGCCGAGAGAAACCATGATGGGGGCACTGGCTGCCTACATCAGTGATGAAACCGTAATACAATTCCAGCCGATGGGCTGTAATATGGGCATTCTGCCAGAACTGCCGGATCGGATACGAGACAAAAGAGAAAAGTATCAGGCATATGCAGACCGGGCACTGGCAGCACTAGATGCCTATTTACAACAGATGGACGAAGAACCAACCGAGGGGGAAGGACAATGAATATTTTAATTGATGCATTCGGCGGAGATGATGCCCCGTTAGAAGTGATTAAGGGTGCGATGCGTGCCGTGCAGGAGTTGGGTGTTACGGTCACACTGGTCGGGTCGGAAGAGACCATTCGCCGCTGTGCAGCAGAGCATTCGCTTTCGCTGGATGGCTTACACATTTTACATGCCCCTGCTGTCTTTGATATTCATGAAGAACCGGGTACCCTGCTGAAACAACATGCAGATACCTCTATGGCAGTCGGGATGCAGGCTCTGCATGACGGGAACGGGGATGCATTTGTCTCTGCTGGCAGTACCGGTGCCCTGCTGATGGGTGCCACGTTTCTGGTAAAACGGTTGCGTGGTGTAAAGCGTGCTGCATTGGCACCGGTTCTTCCAACCGCCAAAACACCATTTATTTTGCTGGATGCGGGTGCGAACAATGACTGTCGGCCAGAAATGCTGGTGCAGTTCGCTGTGATGGGCAGTGCATACATGGAACGAGTGATGGGTGTGAAGCAACCGAGAGTGAAGCTGCTGAATGTTGGTGCAGAGGAAACCAAGGGAAGAGAACTGGATTTGGAAGCGTATCATCTGCTGGAACAGGCACCGATTCATTTCTGCGGGAATGTGGAGGCAAGAGAATTGCCGTTCGGAACAGCGGATGTGGTCGTAGCAGATGGATTTACCGGCAACATCGCTTTAAAGCTGTATGAAGGCATGGGCAAATTTATGGCAAATGAACTGAAACAACATGTCTTTTCCGGTGTCAACGGCAAACTTGCCGGTTTATTGGTATTGTCGAAAATCAAAGCATTGACCAAAAAAATGGACTACAAGGCAGTGGGCGGAGCGATGATGCTGGGTGTGCAAAAGCCGGTGGTAAAGGCACATGGCAGCTCCGATGCGACTGCATTTTTCAATGCGATTCGGCAGGCAAGAGACTGTGTAGCAGGAGATATGATCGCTGCGATGACGCAGTTTATGCAGCAAGAAAAAGCAGGAAAAGCATAAAGTCATTGCAGCCACAAACCGTTTTGCTGGATATGGCTGCAAAACAAAAACAGAAAGGATTGGGTGTAATATATGGAACAACTGTATCTGGAACAATTTGAAGCACAGATTCACTATCATTTCAAAAAACGGCATTTGCTGGTGGAGGCTCTGTCGCACTCTTCCTATGCGAATGAAAAGAAAAAGTGCCGCTGCAGCAATGAGCGACTGGAATTTTTGGGAGACAGTGTGCTTTCGATTGTAGTTTCCTCCTATTTGTTTCACCAGTTTCCAGAGTTGCCGGAGGGGGAACTGACCAAACTGCGTGCCTCTCTGGTTTGTGAAAAGGCATTGCATGTGTTTGCACAGGAAATTCATCTGGGGGAATATCTGCTGTTGGGAAAAGGGGAAGAGCACACCGGCGGCAGAACCCGTTCTTCCATTTTAGCAGATGCCTTTGAGGCGGTCATTGCTGCGATTTATCTGGATGGCGGTATGGAAGCGGCAGAGCGGCATATCATGCGGTTTATTCCGAAGAATCTGGAACAGCGGGAATCACTCGGCTTTCGGGATTATAAAACCGCTTTGCAGGAGGTGATTCAGAAGAATCCAGAGGAGAAAGTGGAATATGTACTGGTATCTGAAAGCGGCCCCGATCATGCAAAGGCATTTCAGGTGGAAGTGTGCCTGAATTCAAATGTGATTGGCGTTGGAACCGGCAGGAGCAAAAAGGCGGCAGAACAGATGGCAGCAAAAGAAGCCCTGCGGCTGATGGGCTATGAAAAGTAAGGGCAACATTGCCATTTTTGTGCCTCATGCTGGTTGTCCGCATCGTTGCAGTTTCTGTGACCAGCGGAAAATCAGTGCCTCGCAGGGAATCCCTTGCCCGGAACAAGTACAGCAGATTTGTCAAAATGCTGTGGATCATCCACGGAGACCGAAAGAACTGGAAATCGCCTTTTTCGGCGGCAGTTTTACTGCCATTCCAGAAGAACAGCAAAATCTGCTTCTGGAAGCCGTGCAGCCCTTTGTACAAAGCGGCAGCGTTTCCGGTATTCGAATTTCCACCCGTCCGGACTGCATCACACCAGCAATTTTACAGCGACTGCAATCGTATCATGTGACTGCCATTGAATTGGGGGCACAGAGTATGGATGATACCGTGTTGCTGCAAAATCGAAGAGGACACACAGCACAGGCTGTCCGCACTGCTGCAAGACAAATTGCAGAGGCTGGTTTTTCGCTGGGACTGCAAATGATGGTTGGCCTGTACGGCAGTACGATGGAACAGGAGTATGCTACACTGCGGGAATTGCTGGCTCTGCATCCAGATACACTGCGGATTTATCCGTTAGCGGTGCTTTCTGGAACGGAACTGGCGGAACGGGTGCAGGATGGCAGCTTTTCTCTGTATTCCATGAAGGATGTGTTGCAGTTTTGTGCCGATGCCCTTTGCCTTTGTCATGCCAATCAGGTAAAGGTGATTCGCTGTGGGTTACATGCAGAGGAAACGCTGTCATCGGAAGTAACTGCCGGTTTTTATCATCCGGCATTTCGGGAACTGGTGGAATCTCGTCTTTGTCTTCGTTGTTTGCAGCAGCACATCCGGCAGCATCCTGCGGAAACGAGACTCATGATACAGACGGCAGCCGGCTGGAGCAGCCGGGTTGCGGGACATCACGGCAGCAACCGCTCCGCTTGTCTGGAGAGCGGCGTGACGCTGCGGATTACAGAGACAGCAGCCCTTCCAGCAGGATGGCTGCAAATTGGAGAGGACGGATACGATGTTTTTCAAATCGCTGGAACTGCAAGGCTTTAAGTCCTTTCCGGATCGGGTGAAACTGGAGTTTGAACAGGGCTTGACTGCCGTGGTGGGACCCAATGGCAGTGGAAAAAGCAATATCGGCGATGCCATTCGCTGGGTATTGGGGGAACAGTCCACCAAGCTGCTGCGGGGCAATCGGATGGAAGATGTCATCTTTTCCGGTACCAAGCAGCGAAGACCAGCAGGGTTTGCAGCGGTGACCATTCAACTGGATAATCATACGGGTATGTTCGGCGAAGAATACGGCGAAACCGTGGCGATTACCAGAAAGCTCTACCGCAGCGGCGAGAGCGTCTATCAGATCAACGGGAAAGCCGTGCGGCTGAAGGATGTGCAGGAACTGCTGATGGATACCGGTATGGGGCGGGACGGCTATGCGATTATCGGACAGGGACGAATTGCGGAAATTGTCAGTGCCAGAAGTACTGACCGGCGGGAGCTGTTCGAGGAAGCAACAGGTGTTTCTAAGTTTCGCTACAAGCGGGAGGAAGCAGAACGCAATTTGCAGGCGGCACAGGAAAATCTGGTGCGGTTGCAGGACATCGCTGCTACATTAGAGGGCAGAGTGGAGCCGCTGCGGCGACAGGCAGAAACGGCAAAACAGTTTCTCAGACTGGCAGAGCAGCAAAAAAAGCTGGAGGTTTCCATTTGGGTGCAGCAGCTGCATCATCTGGAACAGGAAAAGACGGCTTTAAAGGATACCCTTTTGCAGGCAAGAGCAGCCTATCAGAATGCAGTGCTGGATTTGGAACAGGCAGATGCAGCATTACAGCAACAATATCAGCAAATGCAGCACACCACGATACAGATTCAGAATTTGCGGGAGCAGGTGCAGACAGCAGAGGAAACCGCTGCGAAAACGCAGGCAGATCTTGCAGTCTGTGCCAATGAACAGCAGCACAACATCCAGCGTCTGACACAGATTACGCAACAGCAAGCGGATGCAGATCGAGCCGAGCAGGAAACCGCCGCCCAACTGCAAGCACAAAAAACGACACTGGAAGCATTGCAGCAGCAGCAAACAGCAGCCGCAGCAGCTTGTCAGGAACAGGAGACACTGCGTGCAGCCCTGCATGCAAAAATGGCAGCTGTTACGGCTGCCTTGAAAACAGCAGAACAGACGCTACAAGATGGATATGGCAGGCAAAATACTTGGTTTGCAAAAACAGAGTCTCTTGCTGCCCAGATAGAGACGCTACAGGCACAGACGGTTTCGCAGGCTGCCCAATCGGCAGCATTGCAGCAGCAGCAGGCTGCGGCAGAGTATGCCAAGCAGACGGAAACGGCTGCGGAAACGGCAGCAGCAGCGGAAGCAGCGGTGCGTGTGGCGTTGGAGACAGCACAAACACAGCAAAAGGCGGCACAGTTACTTCTGGAACAGACCCAGACCCAGCAGACGCAGCGGAATATGCAGCTGCAAACAGTACAGCAGCGGCATCAACTGCTGTTGGAGATGGAACGCAACATGGAGGGCTATGCCGGTAGTGTAAAAGCCGTTTTACAGGCAGAAAACGGCAAGCCGCACGGTGTTTATGGTACCGTTTCACAGATTATTACAACGGAACCCCGCTACAGTCTGGCGATGGAAACCGCACTTGGCGGAGCCATGCAGAACTTGGTTGTGGAGAATGAATCGGCGGCAAAGGACTGGATTCGGTATCTGGCTGCAAAGCGAGCCGGACGGGCAACCTTTTTGCCGTTGACCTCTGTCAGAGGGCAGCTGCTTTCCGAACAGGCTGTTTTGCAAGAGGATGCTGTAATTGATCTTGCAAGCAATTTGGTGCGGTATGATGCCAAATTCACCAATGTCATTCACGCTCTTTTGGGGCGGATTCTCATTGCAAAGGATCTGGACAGTGCAACCACATTGGCAAAGCGATACGGCTATCGGTTTCGGATTGTGACACTGGACGGACAGGTGATCCATGCTGGCGGTTCGTTTACCGGTGGTTCTGCTCAGAAGCGGGGCGGTATGCTGACCCGGAAGCAGGAACTGCTGGAACTCCAGCGAAAGGTACACACCTTACAGGAGCAGGTGCGGCAGGACACAGAACGATGGGAGCAGCAAAAAGCGGATTGCAGCCAGAAGACAGAACGATTGCAGCAGCTGCAAAATCAGCTGCATACCAAACATGCGGAACAGCTGCTGGCAGCAGCAAATGCGGAAACGGCAAGGAAACAGTTATCACAGCTGCAAACACAGCTATTGGAACGGCAGCAGCAGCGGAAACAATTGACAGAACAGATTGCTGTTTTACAGCAGCAGTATCACACTGCAAAAACAGCGTGGGAGCAGGCACAGGCAGATTTGACAGAAGCACAGACTGTACAGCAGCAGGCAAAGCAGGAGCAGGAAGCCGCTGCAGCCGAGCAGACGAAAATATCAGAAGTTCTGACGGAAAGACAGATTGCAGCCGCAAAGTTGGAACAAGAAATCACCAGCAGGCGGCAGAATATGACGGAGCAACAGGCACGGCTGGACAGCTGCCGGGAGCAGAAACAGCGGCTGCGGGAAGAGAAGGTTGTCTGTCAGCAGCAGGAGACCGCTTTGCAGCAGCAGGAAAAAAATCTACAGACCAAGCTTACCGTCTGCAAGCAGCAAATGACAGAAAACAGAGAGCAGATTACACAGCTTCAGCGAGTGCACACCGAGCAGGAGCAGCAGATTCGGCAGCGGCAGGATGGCATACGGGAATTCAGTGCTGCCAAGGAACGAGCGGCGGCATCCGTCACACAGCTGGAGACAAAACAACATGATCTGGAGCAGCAAAGGGATCGGATTGTTCAGCAGATGCGGGAACAGTATGATGTAACGCTTTCCGAAGCTGGACAGATGGCAGAGCCAGTTCGGGATACGGTGCTGGCAAAGCAGCAGCTGGAGTCGCTGCGGCGGCAGATTCGGGCGTTGGGCAATGTCAATGTATCTGCCATTGAGGAATATCAGCAGGTATCGGAACAGTGGCAGTTCTTGTCCGCTCAGCTGAAAGATGCCACCGAAGCGAAACAAGAGCTGGAGACACTGATTGTCCGGCTGACTGCTGAGATGCAGCGGATTTTTACAGAACGATTTGCAGGCATCAATCAGGCATTTCAGGAGATTTTTCGAGAGCTGTTTGACGGTGGAGAAGCGTCTTTGGAGTTGACGGACGAGGAAGATGTGCTGCACGCCGGCATTGAAATTCGGGTTGCACCACCGGGAAAGGTGATTAAAAATTTGATTGCCCTCTCTGGTGGGGAACAGTCGTTTGTTGCCATTGCCATTTACTTTGCCATTTTGCGGCAGCGTCCGACACCGTTTTGCATTATGGATGAAATTGATGCCGCACTGGATGAGGGCAATGTCCGGCGGTATGTGCAGTATTTACAGCAATTTCGGGATACCACACAGTTTATTTTGATTACGCATAGAAGAATGGCGATGGAGGCCGCAGATGCCTTGTACGGGGTCACCATGCAGGAGGACGGAATTTCTCGCCTTCTGCACATGGAGCAGATCAGCGAAAATGTAGATGCTCCGTCATGATAGCCAATCGGCAGAACGCTTTCATAATGAAAACGAGCCATCAAAATCAAGCGAGAAAGGGTGTTGACAAATGGGTTTATTCGGAAAGAAGAAAGATAAGGAAAAGAAAGGTTTTTTCGGCTGGAAAAAGCGGAATCAGGAGGCTGAACCGGAACGGGATGCGGGAATTGTACCATCGGAATCGGCATCCGATGATGTCGCTGCACAGCTGTTAGCAGAACGGGAAGCTGCACGGCAGGCAGAAGCGGAAAAATGGCGGGAGCAGGCAGAAGCCGAAATCGCTGCGGAACAGGCAGAAGCAGCTGCACTGGCTGCCAAAGCCGCACAGGAGGAATTATTTTCGGAAGAGAATGAAGAAGATGAGGAAGACGAAATAGAATCAGACGAAGAACTGGAAACAGAGCCAGCGGCAGAAGAAGAACTTTCAAAAACGGCTGTCGTGGAAGACAAATCAGAGCCGGACGAAGCTGGGAGTCAACAAGTAGATCCGCCTTTGGAATCAGAAGAAGACGAACCGAAGAAAGCGTCTGCTGAGGAATCATTAGAATCAGAGCAAAAGCCGAAACCAGAAACTGTGAATGCAGAAGAGGAAGCAGAGCCGAAAGCGTTAGAGGACGAACCGCAAGAGGAATCGTTAGAATCAGAAGAAAAGCCAGAAGTGGAAGATGCAGAAGAGGAAGCAGAGCCGAAAGCGTTAGAGGACGAGTCGGAAGAGGAATCATTAGAATCAGAAGAAAAGCCAGAAGTGGAAGATGCGGGAGAGGAACTGGAATCAGAAGAACCAGAAAAGAAGAAAAAGGGTTTATTTGAAAAGATTCGAGACGGTCTGCGAAAAACAAAAGATTCTGTCATTGCAAAGATGCAGCTTGTCTTAAATGCCTTCACCAAGATTGATGAGGATTTATTTGATCAGCTGGAAGAAACTATGATTATGGGGGACATGGGTGCAGAAACATCCATTGAAATCTGTGACCAGTTGCGGAAGCGTGTCAAAGAGCGTGGCATTACTGACCCGAAGCAGATTATGGGCCTGATTCAGGAGATTATCGGAGAAATGCTGGGCGAAGACCAGTCGCTGAATTTGCAAACCAAGCCGTCTGTGATCATGGTCATTGGGGTCAATGGTGCCGGAAAGACAACGACAATTGGAAAACTGTGTCATCAGCTGAAAGCAGACGGAAAAAAGGTGATTGTTGCCGCAGCCGATACCTTCCGTGCAGCTGCCATTGACCAGTTGCAAGTCTGGACAGACCGTGCTGGTGTGGAATTGGTCAAACATGCAGAAGGTTCTGACCCCGCAGCGGTGGTATATGATGCCATCGAAGCGGCAAAGGCGAGAGACTGTGATGTGTTGATTTGTGACACCGCCGGACGACTGCACAATAAAAAGAACCTGATGCAAGAACTTGCAAAAATCAACCGGATTATTGAAAATAAGGCAGCTGGCTGTGATACGGAAATCCTGCTGGTACTGGATGCCACCACTGGACAGAATGCGGTCAATCAGGCACGTTTATTTCAAGAAGTGGCGGATATCACCGGCATTGTGCTAACGAAACTGGACGGTACAGCAAAGGGCGGGATTGTAGTTTCCATCAAGAATGAGCTGCAAATACCAGTTAAGCTGATTGGTGTGGGCGAAAAAATTGACGACTTACAGCCGTTCCATGCAAAGGATTTTGTCAATGCACTCTTTGAAAAGGAGGAACGGCTATGATGCAGGAACAAACGTTGGTGCTTGCTTCCAACAATGTTGGAAAAATCAAAGACATGAAAGAAATCTTACAGCCGTTCGGCATAATTGTGCGTTCTCAGAGAGAAGCAGGCTTGTCTATAGAAGTAGAGGAAACAGGAAAAACCTTTGCAGAAAATGCCTTACTGAAAGCTTCTGCGATTTACCAGCAGCTGCATTGTCCGGTCATTGCGGATGATAGCGGTCTGATTGTAGATGCACTAAACGGAGAGCCTGGTGTACATTCTCATCGCTTTGCAGGAGAGCATGCAACGGACGAACAGCGATGTCAGAAAATTTTGGAGCAAATGCAGGATGTGCCGGCGGAAAAAAGAACAGCACGGTTTGCGTGCGTGATCTGTTACCTGAATGAAGAAGGCAGAGAAAATTTCTTTACAGGGTATTGCGAGGGCAAAATTGGAACAGTGCCGAAGGGAAAAAACGGGTTTGGATACGATCCAATTTTTGTTGTTGGTAGTAAGACCATGGCGGAAATGACAGAAGAAGAAAAAAATGCTGTCAGCCATCGTGGCAATGCATTGGCGGCATTGAAAGCATATTTGGAAAACAGAAAGGAATACAATCATGTTGACAAGTAAACAGCGGGCAACGCTCAGAGGCATTGCGAGCAGCTATGAAACTATTTTGCAGGTTGGAAAGAACGGCATTGGGGAAACCTTGATTCAGCAGGTTGCAGATGCCCTGCGGAAGCGGGAGCTGATTAAGCTGCATGTGTTGGAAAATGCAGAACTCAGTGCCAGAGAAGCAGCGGAACAGTTGGCAGAAGCGACGGAATCCGAAGTGGTGCAGGTGATCGGCAGCCGATTTGTGCTCTATAAGCGGAATCCGAAAAAACCGGTCATTGATTTGAAGTGATGCGGCGGATTGGTATTTTTGGCGGCAGTTTTAATCCGATTCATAACGGTCACCTGCATCTTGCAAAGACGGCAATGCAGCAGTTTGATTTGCAGCATGTGCTGTTTATCCCAACTTATATCTCACCGTTTAAGCAGACAGCAAAGAATGTGGCAGATGGCACACACCGTCTGGCAATGTGCAGACTGGCAATTGCACCATATCCGGCATTTTCCGTCAGCGATTATGAATTGCGACAGAAAACCGTCAGCTATACGGTGCATACCATTTCCAGTCTGCATGCAGAACAGTCGGATGCGGAACTGGTCTTGCTGATGGGGAGCGATATGCTGCTGCAATTTCAAAACTGGTATCACTGGCAGGAGATTCTCTCTATGGCAGAGTTGGGTGTGATTGCACGGGAGACAGATGATCGGATACCGTTGGAACAGGCGGCACAGCGGCTTTCGGCATATGGCACGATACGACTTTATTGTGATGCCGTTTTGCCGGTATCGTCTACAAAAATTCGAGAAATGCTGAAAAAAAATCAGGATTGCACTTGCTATTTACCGGAAAACGTAGTAAAATATATTGTATTCCATCAGTTGTACCGTTAGCGGTATGCTGAAACAGTAGTAAGGGCGTGAAAGAAATGAAGAATTCTCCGTTAAAAAAAGTAAAAGATAAGATACAGCCACTGTCTCCGCCGCCGGAAGTAAAGGTGACCGAGGCAACAGAAGCCATGCAGGAGGTTCTGAAAAAACGGCTTTCCGAAGAACGGTATGAACATTCCGTCCATGTTGCAAAAGAATGCAAGCGGCTTGCAGAGATCTATCATGTGAATGCAGATATTGCAGAGTTTGCCGGTATGGTGCATGACATTTGCAAGGAGATGAAGTCGGAGGAGCAGGAATCGTTGCTGAAAGCATCAGAAGGCTTTGCGATTACCGAGGAAGAATGGGCATCCAAAAAGCTTTGGCACGGCATCGCCGGTGCACAGCTGCTCAAGCAGCAGTACCGTGTGGGAAATCAAAATATTCTAAATGCTGTGCGGTATCATACGGTTGCCAGAAAGGGCATGACACCGTTGGAAAAGATTGTGTATCTTTCTGATATGACAGAAGAGGGCAGAACATTTATCGATGTACATGTACTACGTACGGCTGTCAATCGGGATTTGAATTTGGGAATGTATTATGCACTGCGAATATCCATCGAAAAAGTCATGCAAAAGGGTGGTTTGCTGCCGCAGCATACCATAGATGCCTATAATGAATATGTGGCAATTGTTGCAGCGATGAAAGCCTAAATGAGGAAATGCATGGAAAGGAGAGCCCGTATATGGTAAAAAAGCGGCGGACGGAAAAAAGACGAAAAGGCAGCGGGAAAGCAGTGGATCGTCTGGTGATGGTTGGATCGGTTCTGCTCAGTGTTGTACTAATTGTGGTAATGATTCTGAATGCACCGATTATCGACTATCGTACATTGACAAACGGTACAATGACAAATCAGCAAATTTCGATTATGAAATATTTCAAAGTTTGGCAACCATTGGTACAAAAGGAAGGAACGCTGCAAAAGCCGGCTCTGACCGATGCCTCTGCGTTGAACTTGAAAGAAGATACCGAGACGCAGGATTCAAAGAATGACGGTTTGGATTTGCAGCAGATTGTAGAGGGACAGTATACCGTACTGTTCATGGGCATGGATGAGAGTGGAAAACTGGCGGATGTGAACTGGATTTTTCAGTTTGATATCTTTGCAGGAACCATGAATGTTCTGCAAATTCCAAGAGACTGCTATATGCCGGATTATGCCAACCCTTCTACGAATAAGTTCAACAGCATCTATGGCACAGGACAGGAAGAAGGGGTGACACCAATTCAGCGTGCTGTCAATGCCATTCAGGAGAGTTTTGGTCTAACCATTGACTGTTATGTGAAACTGGTCTGCACAGATATTGCCAACATTGTCGATTCCATCGGCGGCATTCCGATTACGCTGCCAGAAGAAATCATGTATGAGGCAGATAAGGTGCTGAAAGCTGGGGAACAGACACTAAATGGTCAGCAGGCAGAGTGGTTTGTGCGTTTCCGCAGAGAATACGATGAGGGCGATATTGGTCGTGTGAAGGCACAGCGTATTTTCCTGGCAGCTGCTATGGGAAAATTGTTGGATATGAGTCAGACAGAACTGATGTCTGCGATGCAGAAAATTTATAAAAATGAATGGATTGCCACAGATTTGTCTCTGGAGCAGATTAGTATGCTGGCAGATTTCGCATCAGAACGGTTGACGATGGACAGTGTGAATGTGTATATGATTCCGGGCGAAGGATTGATGCATGAAGGACAGTCCGTATATTCCATTCACAAGACAGAGACCATTGATTTGATTAACGAGCATTTCCGTCCGTATCAGAACGAAATGTATTATGATGAGAGTACAATTGTGGAATTGGTGGAGGAAAGCGAATATGAGGACACCTATTCTGATACCGAGGAAAACCTGAATGATATCCACAATGGAGATACAGAGGACGGGAAACAGAATATCTACAGCAGGGATGAAGAATAACGCATTTGGAAAGGAAACAGAGCATGATAGAACAGAAAGCAGTATTGGAAGCGATTGTAAAAGCATTGGACAGTAAGCGTGCCGAGGACATTCAGGTCATCGGTGTAAAAGATCTGACGATTTTAGGGGATTACTTCGTGATTGCCAACGGTACGAGTACCACACATACCAAAACGCTGGCAGATGAAGTGGAATATCAGATGACAAAGCTGGGAATCGAACCGCTGCACCGGGAGGGCAGAGGAAACGGTTCCAATTGGATTGTACTGGACTACAATGACATCATTGTACACGTCTTCTACAAGGAAACCAGAGAGTTTTATCAGTTGGAGCGGCTTTGGGCAGACGGAGAAAAGATGGATGTTACTGGTTGGCTGAAAGAAGACTAATATGGTAAAAGGAGGCATTCTCTATGGAAAACGGAAGAAAAATGGTTTTGGTTGTGGGTGTATACATGGTGCTGAAAGGCATTCTAAATCTCATCCTTGGATTCAGTGCAAGTAATGTGGTCTCTCTGCTGTTTGCAGTGGCAATGGCGGCTGCCATGCTGAAAAAGGTTCCTTATAGCCAGTATGTCACAGCCATCTTTCTGGCATTGATTTTCGTTGTCAATCTGCCAGCAAACCTGTCTCACCTAGGTACAAACTGGATTTACTTGATAGAAGGTCTGCTGGATGTTGGTGCAGCTGCGATTTTGGTATTTCATAAGGATGTAAAACGTTATTTTGCAAGTTAATGCAATTTAGAATTTGAAAAAACAGGAAAGAGGATGAAGCAACTATGAGTAAGTATGATTTTACTGCCATTGAAGCAAAATGGCAGCGATACTGGGCAGAACACAATACCTTTCATGCAGAAAATGACTATACAAAGCCTAAATTTTATGCACTGGTAGAGTTCCCGTATCCGTCGGGGGAAGGGCTGCACATCGGGCATCCAAGACCGTACACTGCAATGGATATTGTTTCCAGAAAACGGCGGATGGAGGGGTATAACGTACTCTTCCCCATGGGTTGGGATGCATTTGGTCTGCCGACAGAAAATTACGCCATCAAACATAAAATTCATCCAGCAATTGTCACCGCCAACAACGTGGCAAGATTCAAGGCTCAGCTGCAGGCATTGGGAATGTCCTTTGACTGGGAGCGGGAGATCAATACCACAGATCCGAATTATTTCCATTGGACACAGTGGATTTTCCTGCAAATGTTCAAGAAGGGGTTGGCATACAAAAAGGAAATGGCTGTCAACTGGTGTACTTCCTGTAAGGTCGTACTGGCAAATGAAGAAGTGGTCGGCGGCGTGTGTGAACGCTGCGGTGGCGAGGTTGTACAGAAAGTCAAATCGCAGTGGATGCTGAAGATTACAGAGTATGCACAGCGGCTGCTGGATGACTTGGATGATGTGGATTATCTGGAAAAAATCAAGACTGCACAGCGGAACTGGATTGGCCGTTCTACCGGTGCAGAAGTAGACTTCCAGACCACCGCTGGAGATACGCTGAAAATCTATACCACTCGTCCGGATACGCTGTTTGGTGCAACCTACATGGTTATCTCACCGGAACACCCGCTGATTGAAAAATGGGCGGACAAATTGGAAAACATGGAGGAAATCCGTGCGTATCAGGAAAAGGCTGCCAGAAAGTCCGATTTTGAGCGGACAGAAATGGCAAAAGAAAAGACTGGCGTTTGCCTGAAAGGGGTACGTGGTATCAATCCAGTCAATGATACCGAAATTCCCATTTTCGTATCCGACTATGTTCTGATGAGTTACGGCACAGGTGCGATCATGGCAGTGCCGGCACACGATACCCGTGACTATGAATTTGCAGAGGTGTTCGATCTGCCGATTATCGAAGTCGTCAAGGGCGGCGATGTGACGAAAGAAGCCTTTACCGATTGTGCAACGGGAACGATGGTCAACAGCGGCTTTTTAGACGGATTGTCTGTAGAAGACGCTAAGGTAAAAATCAAGGGCTGGCTGGAGGCAACCGGCAAGGGCAAGTCCAAAGTGAATTATAAGTTGCGGGACTGGATTTTCTCCCGTCAGCGTTATTGGGGCGAGCCCATTCCAGTGGTTTACTGTGATAAGTGCGGTTGGGTTGGTCTGCCGGAGAGCGAACTGCCGTTGACGCTGCCGGATGTAGACAGCTATATGCCGACTGATACGGGCGAAAGTCCGCTGTCCACACTGGAGAGTTTCATCAACACGACTTGTCCGCAGTGTGGGGGTCCGGCAAAGCGGGAAACTGATACGATGCCGCAGTGGGCAGGTTCCAGTTGGTATTACCTGCGGTATTGTGACCCGAAGAATGCAAATGGCATTGCGTCCAAGGAAGCTCTGAACTATTGGATGCCAGTGGACTGGTACAATGGTGGAATGGAACATACTACGCTGCATCTGCTGTACTCTCGATTCTGGCATAAGTTTTTGTATGATATTGGTGTAGTAGAAACAAAAGAACCCTACCTGCGGAGAACTTCACACGGTATGATACTGGGCGATGATCCAGAGCATCCGGGCAAGTTTACGAAAATGTCCAAGTCCAAGGGGAATGTCATCAATCCAGATGATGTCATCAAGGAATATGGTGCAGATACCCTGCGTCTGTATGAGATGTTTGTCGGTGACTTTGAAAAGGCTGCCCCATGGAGTACCTCCAGTATTCGTGGCTGTAAGCGGTTCTTAGATCGTATCTGGGCATTGCAGGATAATCTGATTGACGGCGATACCTATCGAGAGGTACTGGTACGGAAAATGCACCAGACCATTCAGAAGGTTTCCAATGATATTGAAACGTTGAAGTTCAATACAGCAATCGCTGCCATGATGGAATTGTTGAACGAAATTGCTGCAACCGGTTCGATTAACCGTGCCGAGTTCCGCACGTTACTGCTGCTGCTGAATCCGTTTGCACCGCATATCACAGAAGAATTGTATGAGAAATACTGTGGCGGCATTCTGCACGAGCAGAGCTGGCCGACTTATGATGCGGCACTGTGCAAGGAAGACACAGTGGAAATCGTGGTACAGATTAACGGCAAGGTTCGCTGCAAGATGGATATTGCGGTGGGGGCTGAAAAAGATGCTGTACTGACCCAGGCACTGGCAGAACCAAAAATTGCAGAAGCTGTTGCTGGAAAACAGTTGCTCAAACAGATATATGTACCAAATAAACTGGTTAATTTTGTAGCAAAATAACCAAAATAAAAAAATCTTCCCATAAGGCTTGACAAACTCTGCTGGGTGTGTTATAATGAAACATATTTTAAAGCGGTGTGTTGCGTTGTATGGTCATGTCAGGCAACTGCAAAGCCGGAGAAAATAAAAACCAAGTTGATTGCTAATGGACAGATTGATGTAGTATCCCGAAGTTCCGATGTCGGGACCATCGGTGGTATAGGTCAGAAGCAGGGGGAACTTTGTGGATGATCAGCCTCTGCCGTGGCGGCAAAGGGAGGGAAATGTAAGTGGCAGAAGTTCGTGTTGGCAAGAATGAATCTCTGGATACCGCTCTGAAGCGGTTTAAGAGATCTTGTGCTAAGGACGGCGTGATTGCTGAGGTTCGGAAAAGAGAACATTACGAAAAGCCTTCAGTAAAGCGTAAGAAGAAGTCTGAAGCTGCTCGTAAGCGGAAATATTAATTTTTGACGCAAACAGCACAGCGGACGCACTTGAAAGTGCGTCCGTTTTTTTGTAAGAAAAGAAAGATTCGACTGCTTTTGACATTTCCCATAGGAAAGATGCAGTATAATAGAGAAAGATTTCAGAGAGAAGGGAGCGAAGCAATGATTTTTCGGGTAACAGCAGCATTGCGTTCCGTTTGTGATATTACACCATCCATGCTGCAGCACTTTGGCATTCGAGGACTGCTGCTGGATTTGGACAATACCCTCACAACACATGACAATCCCCGTCCGGCAGACGGTGTAAAGGATTGGATTGCAGCGATGAAAGAAAATGGGGTTGCGATGTGTATTGTATCGAACAACCATCCACCAAGGGTCAAGCCTTTTGCAGACTTGTTGGAGTTGCCGTTTGTCTGTGAGGGGAAAAAGCCGCTGGCAAAGGGATTTCGGGAGGCGAAGATTTTGATGGATCTCCCGTGGGATGCACTGGCAGTTGTGGGAGATCAGATTTTTACGGATGTGCTGGGTGCCAATTTAAAGCGGCTTAAGTGTATTTTTGTATTCCCGATTGCCCATGAGCAAACCAGATTTTTCCGCTTCAAACGGCGGATGGAGGTGCCGTTTCTTCCCCGGCAAATTTATGAGGAAGAGAAAGGATGAAATCAGATGATTAAAAAAGTATTGGTGGTACACGGTCCAAACTTGAACCTGTTGGGAGAGCGAGATCCTGCCTATTACGGCAATGTGACATTTGCAAAACTGAATGAAATGATTTTGGATCGAGCAGATGCACTGGGGATGCAGTGCGAGATTTTTCAGTCCAACCATGAAGGTGCAATCATTGATCGCTTGCAGGCTGCCAGAAACACTTTTGACGGTGTGATTCTGAATGCAGGTGCCTATACACATTATAGCTATGCGATTCGGGATGCCATTGCAGATATGCAGCTGCCCTGTGTGGAAGTACATATCAGTAATGTGCAGGCAAGAGATGATTTTCGTGCCAAGTCCGTGATTGCACCAGTCTGCATTGGCACCATTGCCGGCTTTGGCATTAACAGTTATTTTCTGGCATTGCAGGCACTGGCAATGCTTTGAAAGGAGTCTTTTAGATGAATCGAATCGAATGGCTGATGCAGCATTTGCCAGAAGAAATTGACTGTGCATGGATTGCGTCGGACATCAACCGCCGATATCTCACCGGTATGGCATCCTCTGCCGGGATATTGCTCTGTTTTCGAGATGCCGCTTATCTGCTGATTGACTTTCGGTATATTGAAAAAGCAAGAGCATGTGTAAAGGACTGCCATGTGATGGAATTGGAAAACATGACGGTACAAGTGGAAAATCTGTTGAAACAGCATCATGCAGAAACCATTGCCGTGGAGTCGGCAGAAATGACTTTACAGCAGTTTGCAAATTTGCAAAAACGGTTTCCGCACCTCTATCGGTGGGACAGCAGCAATCTCCTGAGTGATGCACTGCGGGACTGCCGGACAGTGAAGACAGCGGAAGAAGTGGAACAAATACAGGCTGCTCAGCGAATTGCAGAAGCCGCATTACAGCAATTGCTGGACTGGCTGCATGTTGGTGTCACGGAACGGGAGATTCAGCGGAAGTTGGATTTTACGATGCTGGAACTAGGAGCAGAGGCAATGTCGTTCCCAACCATTGCCCTGACAGGGGCAAGAACTTCCATGCCGCACGGTGTGCCTTCGGATACAGCAGTGCAGACAGGGGATTTTGTGCTGATGGATTTTGGTGCTGTGGTAAACGGTTATCACAGCGATATGACACGAACTGTTTGTGTTGGCAAACCGACTGAAAAAATGAAGACTGTTTATGGAATTGTACAACATGCACAGGCAGC
The DNA here is from genome assembly GCA_019417865.1 of Ruminococcus sp. Classification (GTDB taxonomy): domain Bacteria; phylum Bacillota; class Clostridia; order Oscillospirales; family Ruminococcaceae; genus Ruminococcus_C. Next base: position 41,449 of record DYCW01000432.1, read on the forward strand.
GGCGTTAAAGGCTGCAAAAGCTGGCATGACAGGCAAAGCGTTGGATGCGATTGCAAGAGACATCATCACAGAGGCTGGTTATGGCAAGCAGTTTGGGCATTCACTGGGACATGGCGTGGGCATGGAGATTCACGAATCACCGAATGCTGCTCCATCGGCAAATACGGTACTGCAAGTCGGTAATATTGTGACGATTGAGCCGGGCATTTATCTACCGGGTGAATTTGGCGTACGGATTGAGGATTTTGTAGAAATCACGGAGAACAGTTGTCGAAATCTAACCGCATTTACACCGGAATTGATTTGTGTGGGATAATACATATAGAAAAATTAAATCATTGTTTCATAAAAATAAAAGTTATATAGGAAGGGAAATCCATATGGCGAATGTACAAGGTCTGCCCAAATTCAAATATCATCCCAATCTGTATCAGAGTGGGATGGTTGCTTTTGAAGAAGGCATTTGTCAATGCTGCGGGAAAACAGTAGATGCCTATATTGAGAAAATGTATTGTGAAGAAGAAATCATCAAATGCCTTTGTCTGGAGTGTGTAGCAAATGGTACGGCAGCAAAAAAATTTGATGGTACATTTGTGCAGGATGCGGAAGAGGTGCATGATTCCGCTAAAAGAGAGGAATTGTTCTGCCGAACGCCTGGCTATATCAGTTGGCAAGGAGAATACTGGCTGGCTTGTTGTGACGATTATTGTGCTTATATTGGAGACGTTGGAACAAAAGAATTAGAAGAAATGGGAATTGCTGACGAGGTATTTGCGGAATATGATGACTGTGGGGGCTACGAAGATGCCAGAGAATATCTGGATAGGGATGGATCTCTGGTCGGCTATTTGTTTCAGTGTCTGCACTGTGGGAAATATCATCTTTGGGTAGATATGGATTAACGGAAAATAGAGTGCAAGGGCAGCAGAAAGGTTTGATTTCTGCTGCTCTTTATTTTTGTGGACAAATGAGAAGAAATATGGTAGAATGAGAAAAAGGATAGGATTTATTTTTTTGCAGGAAAATAATGTGTAGGAGAAGTAATATATGAAATTATGCAGAATCGCCGCCATGCTTTGCAGCAGTATGGTGCTTGTTGGATGTTTGAGTGGTTGTCGGTTTTCTGCGGCAATCGGTGACGCTGTGACTTCTGTGTTTCAGGATGACGGAGATGTATTGTTTAATGAAACCGTGGACAATTTGTTTGCAGCCGCCGACCAACAGGATGCACAGGCGATTTATGATTTGTTTGCACCGTCTGTTCAGCAGAAAAACTCAGACTTGATGGAACAGATTACGGCATTTCTTTCCTTGTATTGTAGATGATAAAGGCGATGTATATATACCGCTTTTTGACACAGATGTAGATTGACATAAAATGGAATCCAAAAAACAGAAGAAGGATTTGGTTTCCGCTGTTTTTGATTGGTTATAGACAAGGGAGAGGAAATGTGTTAAAATAAGAAAAAAGGCAGGGTATCGTTTTTATAGAAAAACGGGATATAGGGAGAGATTGCAAGTGAAATTGTATTATTTTATCGCACTGCTTTGCAGCAGCATGTTATTTTCCAGTTGTCTGACTGGCTGCCAGACCGTACAGCAAACCGTTACCACTATGGAACAGAATGTTTCTGGCACACTGACCACAACTGCACCAGTACAAACAACCGTTACCAAAATGACAACCACCGAATTGCTGAAACCATTTGACTATACGATTTGCTTTTCCGGTGATATTTGCATTGAGGATAATGCTTACACCACACAGTACTGGAAAAGTTGTGGCGAAGATATTACACAATGTATAGATGCTACTATGATAGACCATATGCGGTCAGCAGATATTTGCTTTATCAACAACGAATTTCCATATTCCACAAGGGGAAGTGCAACAGTCGGGAAAGACTATACTTACCGTGCCGATCCTGCGAATGTCAAAGTACTGCCGGAATTGGGCGTGGATATTGTTTCATTGGCAAACAATCATGCATATGACTACGGAGAGGCGGCATTATTGGATACACTGGATACCCTGCAAAATGCGGGGATTCCCTATGTGGGAGCTGGAAAGAATTTAGAGGAAGCTTCTTCGATTTATTATTATGAGTTGGATGGTTTTACAGTAGCATTTGTGTCTGGTACTCGTGTGGAATGGGAGGAATTAACCAAGGGGGCAACTGAGAATGAACCGGGTGTATTCCGAACAGTTGATCCCACTTTGCTCTATGAACGGGTAGAAGAGGCAGATCAAAATGCAGATTATGTGGTTGTCTATATGCACCGGGGCATTGAGGGGGTCACGTATCTGGAGGATTACCAGCTGACAACTGGAATCGGTCTAATGGATGCTGGGGCAGATGCTGTCATTGGTGACCATACACACTGTCTGCAAGGTATTGATTTCTATCAGGATAAACCCATTGTCTATTCCCTTGGGAACTACTGGTTCAACGGCAAGACCATGGATACCATGCTGGCAGAGCTGCATATTACCGGAACAGCAGAAAAGTATGAGGTGCAGTTGCAGTTGGTGCCAGCGATACAGTCCAACTGTCAGGTGACCTATATCGAAGACCCATCTGAACAGGATCTGTTCTATCGAAATATGGAAAATATGTCCTATGGTATTTCGATTGATGAGAATGGTGTGGTGACAGATACGGATGGACAAGTGCCTACACAAAAACCGTTTTGAAATGCAATACAACCGCTTGACAGAATTGTGCATTCTGTGCTATGATAATTGTATCCTCTATATCAGACGCTATTGCAATAGAGGACTCGATACCAATGGGGAATTTCAGATAAAAACAAGGGTTTTCATTATCAATAAAAAGAAAGGATGAATCTGTATGAATCCATCAAGAAAGCATCGTGTCTGTGGCGTATTGGCAGCAGCTTGTCTGCTGGCAGCTGTAACCGTACCAACCGTGCAGAGGGGATTGTCGCTGCCGTCTATGTCTCTTTCGGTTTCTGCTGCTGAAACTACAACATATGGCGATCTGACACTTTTGCTGTATAGTGATTATGTTGAAGTATCAGACTGTAATATATCTGCAACCAGTGTAAAAATTCCGTCTAAAATGGGTGGTAAGCCTGTGCGTGTCATTGGTGAACGGGCGTTCTATGGCTGTACCAATCTGCAAAGTGTTACTATTTCTGAGAATGTGCAGATTATCGGGGATAATGCCTTTGCCTATTGTAGTGCCCTGACAGAACTTGCTTTACCAGAATCGGTGACAGCAATCGGCGATTCTGCCTTTTATGGTTGCTCCGGTTTGACGAGTTTGCCATTGCCGACACAGCTGCTGCAAATTGGCACATCTGCCTTCGATGGCTGTACCGGTTTGACATCGCTGGAACTGCCAGCTTCGGTTACGACATTGGGGGATAATGTCTTTGCAGGCTGTACAAGCTTACAACAAATTACAGTTGCAGATGGCAATTCTGTATTTACTTCTGTAGACGGTGTTCTGCTGAATCAGGCACAGACTACGCTGATTCGTTATCCGATTGCAAAGGGCGGCAGCTCTTACACAGTACCGACAACGGTTACAGAGCTGGCACCGTTTGCCTTTGAGTCGTGCACCAGTTTGACCGATATTGCCTTGCCGAATATGCTACGTAACATTGGAGCCTGGGCATTAGCCAATACGGGTTTGACCGCATTGAACATGCCGAACGGTGTCAGAACGGTAGAGGATCATGCATTTTGTGCCTGCACCGCACTGACCGATGTAAAGCTTTCCTCCAATTTACAGACACTGGGGACTGGTGCATTTTGGGGCTGTACGGCACTGAGCAGTGTTGTACTACCGAGCAGACTGCAATCTATCAGCTATTGTCTGTTCTATGGCTGTACAAATTTGCGTGCAGTTACTGTGCCCGCAAGTGTGCAGACCATTGAGGATGAGGCGTTTTCTGGCAACAGCAATCAAATTGCTGTGACTGTCTATACAGGCTCCTATGCACAGGAATATTTTCAAAATCAGATAGATTATGCAAATTCACAGGGATTTGACCCCAAGTATTCTCTTATCCCGTTAGATCCGCCTGAAATCATGAAGGGTGATCCTAACAATAATGGGGTTGTTGAGGTAGAAGATGCGGTTCTGGTGCTGCAAACTTATGCACAGCAGTCAGCTGGATTGTCTGTAGAAATTTCAGATGCCGTCTTTGCTGCCATGGACGTAGATGAAGATGGAAAGATTGCAGTGGAAGATGCGGTGAAAATTCTGACATATTACGCACGAAAGTCCGCAGGTTTGGAGGCAAGCTGGGATTTTTAACCTCCAGTAGCAAGAAGTCGCCCACCTCTAAGGTGGGGGATGAATTGCGACCTCATCCAAGCTTGACAAATTCGGAAGAATATGTTTTAATAAAATCAGTCGAATAAAAGAAAAGGGCTGATGGACTGTGGAATTAGACAACAATGCACATTCGGTATTTTTGCTGTACTATCATCTTGTACTTGTTGTAAAATATCGGCGGAAGGTGTTCGATGATGAAATTTCCGACAGGGCTAAAGAGATATTTGAGTACATATCGCTGAATTACAATATCACATTGCAGGAGTGGAACCACGACAAAGACCATGTACATATCTTGTTCAAGGCTCATCCGAACTCTCAAATCAGCAAATTCATAAACGCGTACAAAAGTGCGAGCAGCAGACTTCTGAAAAAAGAATTCCTGCAAATAAGACAAAAGCTTTGGAAAGAATATTTCTGGAGTCAGAGTTTTTGCTTGCTGACAACAGGCGGTGCACCCATTGAGGTGATAAAAAAATACATAGAGACTCAAGGTAAAAAGCATGGTAAACAAGGCATATAAGTTTAGAATCTATCCCAATCAAGAACAACAAATCCTGTTTGCCAAGACTTTTGGCTGTGTTCGATTTATCTATAATCGTATGCTGTCGGACAAAATAAAGTATTACGAGGAAACAAAACAAAAGCTAAATAACACTCCTGCCCAATACAAGAAAGAATTTGAATGGCTGAAAGAAGTGGATAGTCTTGCTTTGGCTAACGCCCAAATGAATTTGCAAACAGCGTACAATAACTTTTTCAGAAGTCCTAAAGTTGGCTTTCCAAAATTCAAATCCAAGAAATCCAATCGAAAAAGTTATACAACAAATTGCGTAAATGGAAATATTTCTATTGAAAATGGACAGATAAAACTTCCAAAAATCGGACTTGTAAAGCTGAAACAGCATAGAATGATCCCGTCCAGTTATAGGCTGAAATCCGTGACGGTAAGCCAAACGCCAAGCGGAAAATATTATGCAAGCATTCTTTTTGAGTATGAAAATCAAGTACAAGACAAAGAATTGTATCATTTTTTAGGATTAGATTTTTCGATGCACGAGCTGTACAAAGACAGTGATGGAAATGAGCCAGCTTATCCAAGGTATTACAGACAGGCAGAAAAACGGTTGAAGCGGGAACAACGTAAACTGTCGCATATGCAAAAAGGTTCTAAAAACAGAGATAAGCAAAGAAGAAAAGTAGCAATTCTTCATGAGAAAGTAGCAAATCAAAGGAAAGATTTTCTGCATAAGCAGTCAAAGAGGATAGCCAATTCTTACGATTGTGTATGTATTGAAGATTTAGACATGAAAGCGATGTCACAAGCATTGCATTTTGGTAAATCTGTTTCTGATAATGGGTGGGGAATGTTTGTGACGTTTTTGCAGTACAAACTTGAAGAAATGGGCAAAAAGCTTGTAAAAGTGGATAAGTTCTTTGCAAGTTCTCAAACCTGTCATGTATGTGGATATAAGAATATAAAAACAAAGAATTTGTCTGTAAGAGTGTGGGATTGTCCTGAATGTGGCACACATCACGACAGAGATGTAAATGCTGCCATAAACATAAAAAATGAGGGTATGCGAATCGTAAATGCATAACCATAACTTCTATAGAACCGTGGGACGCACGGGGATAGCTCGCTTATGCTGTAGTCATTGGACTGCTCGAACGAGAACCGACTGTTCGCATTGTGCGAAAGGAAGCCCCCACCTCTTTAGGTGGGGGAGGATGTCACCGTAAGAAAATAAAAAAAATTATGGAAAGGGCTTGCAAAAAGCCGGATTCTGTAGTATAATAAACTATATACCTGTGCTTTTTGTCCGTATCGGCGAGAGCAGGAGAAAGAAACAATCACGGAGGTTTATTTTTATGATTTCAGCAGGCGATTTCAGAAACGGTGTTACCTTTGAACTGGACGGCAACGTTGTACAGGTCATTGAATTTCAGCACGTAAAGCCGGGTAAGGGTGCCGCATTTGTTCGTACCAAGTATAAGAATGTCATCACAGGTGCAGTGGTAGAACGTTCTTTTAACCCGACCGATAAGTATCCGACTGCTTATATTGAGCGGAAGGATATGCAGTATCTGTATGAAGACGGCGGTCTGTATTATTTTATGGATATGGAAACCTATGAACAGCTGCCGATTGACAGCAAGAAGCTGGGCGATGCATTCCGGTTTGTAAAAGAGAATATGGAAGTAAAGGTTTTGTCTTATAAGGGTAATGTGTTCGGCGTAGAACCGCCGTTCTTTGTAGAATTGGAAGTAACAGAAACCGATCCGGGCTTTAAGGGAGATACGGCTACCAATGCCACCAAGCCGGCAACATTGGAAACCGGTGCAGAAATTAAAGTGCCGCTGTTCATCAATACAGGGGACAAGATTCGGATTGATACCAGAACCGGGGAGTATATGGAACGTGCATAAGTACAGAAATCTGTACCTTGCATAAAGCCTGTGGCATTTACAGGCAAGCATAACGTCTGTTTCAGCAATGGACAAAAAGAAAAGAAAGAGGGCGGAGCATATGAATTTAGGTGACAAGATGTCATATCTGCGTGGCATGATAGACGGCATGGAGCTGGATCTGACAACCACTAAGGAGGGTAAGGTTCTGGCACAGCTGCTGGAAGTGATGCAGGAAACGGTTTTGTATGTAACGGATTTACAGGATCAGGTGGATGAACTGACAGAACTCTGCGAATCTCTGGATGAAGACCTCGGTGACGTAGAAGCAGAAATATTCGGTGAAGACGAATATGAGGCAGAAGAGGAAGCAGACGATTTGGATTATGATGAGGACGACGAGGATTTGTATGAGGCAGTCTGTCCGAATTGTCAGAATACCATTGTGCTGGCAGATTCCGTTTTGGACGAGGGTACGATGCATTGTCCATGCTGCAATGAACTGTTGGAATTTGATTACAGTGAATTGACTATGGATGAGCTGGAGGAAATGAAAGAAACGGAAGAAGCAGCGGACGAGCCGGAGGCATAAAAGCATCATTTTTGTGTGCTGAAAAACAAGAAAATGCAAAAAATAAGCTGGCATGTTTTTGTCGGCTTATTTTTTTAAGATGGAAGTCTGCCAGAAGTTTTTTGGCAAATAAAGCAAAACTGGAAAAGCAAAGAACAAGAAATGCGTGGAAAAAGTGCTTGTATTTTTGCAGAATGCGTGGTATAATAAATTCACGATATATTTTCAAGAAGGAGAGGGAAAATTGTGTTTCCAATCATAGAAAAAACAGTACTGAATCCGGCTGTTGTAAAGATTAAGCTGGAGGCACCGCTGATTGCAAGAAAAGTATTACCGGGACAGTTTATCATTTTCCGTGTGGATGAATATGGAGAGCGTGTGCCGCTCACAGTGGCGGATTACGATCGGGAAGCTGGTACTATCACATTGATTTTCCAGATCGTTGGACATTCCACAGAACGACTGGCAGCCCTGAATGCAGGAGATTCCATTCTGGATCTGGTTGGTCCACTCGGCGTGGCAACGGAAATTCCAGAAAATGTGCAGTCGGTTTGTGTAGTAGGAGGTGGCGTTGGCTGTGCCATTGCCTATCCGCAGGCAAAGCAGCTGTTTGCAATGGGCAAGCAGGTGGATGTGATTGCTGGATTCCGCAGTAAAGATATTGTGATTCTGGAGGATGAGTTCCGTCAGTGCAGTAACAATCTGTATTTGTGTACGGATGACGGCACATATGGGCAGAAAGGGTTTGTAACCAATGTGCTGCAAGAACAAATAGATGCTGGAAAGCATTATGATATGGTAATTGCTATCGGACCGATTCCGATGATGAAATTTGTTTCTAAAGTGACAGAACCATATGGGATTCCAACAATTGTTTCTTTGAATCCGATCATGGTAGATGGGACAGGCATGTGCGGCGGCTGCCGTGTCACGGTCGGCGGAGAAATCAAGTATGCTTGTGTAGATGGTCCAGACTTTGATGGTCACAAGGTAGATTATGACGAATTGATGCGGCGTGACGGTACGTATCGGGAAGAAGAACACGCTTGCAGAATGCAGAAAATGCAGTAATGAAGGAAAGGAGTGCCGTTCCAAAACTGGAACGGTAAAAAGAACAATGGCAAAAGCAAATATGGCACTGGAAAAAGTGCCGATGCCGGAACGGGATCCGAAAGAGCGTGCCGCTTGCTTTGAAGAAGTGGCAACTGGCTATACACCGGAAATGGCGATGGAAGAAGCAACTCGCTGCCTGCAATGCAAGGCAAAGCCCTGTGTGACCGGATGTCCGGTGGGGGTAAAAATTCCGGATTTTATTCAAAAAATGGCAGAAGGCAATTTTCTGGAGGCTTATCAGATCATTACAACAACCAACAGCCTGCCAGCGGTCTGCGGCAGAGTCTGCCCGCAGGAATCGCAGTGTGAAGGAAAATGTGTCCGTGGAAAGAAGGGACAGCCGGTCGGCATTGGTCGGCTGGAACGCTTTGCAGCAGACTATGCAAGAGAACACGGTAATCTGCAAACGAAGCCAGTACCGTTCAATGGTCACAAGGTTGCTGTGGTCGGCGGCGGTCCAGCCGGTCTGACCTGTGCCGGTGATTTGGCACGGTTGGGTTATCAGGTGACAGTATTTGAGGCATTTCAGGTTGCTGGCGGTGTGCTGATGTACGGCATTCCGGAATTCCGTTTGCCGAAAAAAATTGTACAGCAGGAAATCAAGACGCTGGAAGAACTGGGCGTAGAAATCCGTCCAAATATGGTAATTGGTAAAATTCTTTCGATTGATGAGCTGATGGAAGACGGTTACGAGGCTGTTTTTGTCGGTTCCGGTGCAGGTCTGCCTCGGTTTATGGGCATTCCGGGAGAATCATTGGTAGGTGTTTGCTCTGCCAATGAATATCTGACCCGTATCAATTTGATGAAGGGCTACCGGAAGGAATATGATACACCAGTGATTAAGTCCAGAGCCGTTGCCGTAGTCGGCGGCGGTAATGTGGCAATGGATGCCGCAAGAAGTGCCCTGCGGATGGGAGCGGAGCATGTTTACATTGTATATCGTCGTTCCGAAGCGGAAATGCCGGCAAGACAGGAAGAAGTCCATCATGCAAAAGAAGAGGGTGTGGAATTTCTGACTTTAAACAATCCAGTAGAGATTCTCGGCGATGAAAAAACTGGTCGGGTCAGTGGGATGAAATGCATCAAGATGGAACTGGGCGAACCGGATGAAAGCGGCAGACGGCGGCCGGTTGCCATACCGGGTAGTGAATATGTGCTGGATGTGGATACGGTTATCATGTCGATTGGGACTTCTCCGAATCCGCTGATTCGTACGACAACGGCTGGTCTGGAGGCAAATAAGCGTGGTTGTCTGATTGTGAACGAGGACACTATGCAAACCACAAAGGACGGTGTTTATGCCGGCGGTGATGCGGTAACTGGTGCAGCAACGGTGATTCTGGCAATGGGAGCTGGTAAAAAAGCAGCAGCCTCCATTGACGAATATATCAAATCAAAAGCATAAGGCATAGCCGGAAAGGAAGGAAAGCAATGAGAAAAAAGATTGCGAAATATGGATTGACTGCGAGTGCAGCAGCACTGGCAGGCGTACTTAGC
>DYCW01000433.1 GCA_019417865.1 Ruminococcus sp.
CTAAAATGGATTCGCCTACGAATACGCCGCTGCACCCAATGGAATATTTAGACGTATTAAAGATACCGGAGAACAGAAAGCATACGCCGGCAACTGCGATACACACCATCAGTGCAGATAAGTTCACCTGTAAGATCATGGTGCCTGTCAATTCGCCTGTCAACTGGGAGTATGCCAGCGTTTCCAGCGAAAGCGGACTGATTTCGTTTACAATGATATGTGCTGTTGTCTGAATGGCAAACATCAGCACCAGTGACAAAACCATGAAAACGATTTGCGTAAAGGCAACGGTGGAACGCTTGATAGGCGTAGACAGCACATATGCCATAGAGCCCCTGTCCACTTGACTGGCGAGCAGCTTGTTGGACGTGACAAGAATGTAAATGCCCGGCAGAATGGTAGTCATCATGCCGTAGAAAATGGTAAACAGCAGACTTTGTGTCATTTCCATTGCAGAAAACTGCACACACAGTACGGTCATCACGGCGGTCATTGCTGTCCATATTACCCAGTTGGATTTTACGGTCTGTTTGAATAATGGAAAACTGAACATCAGATTTTTCCTCCTTTTTCGATTACTTCGGTATAAAACATTTCCAGAGTGTACGGGATATACCGGATATAGCGGATATTATACTTTTTTAGTTCGCTAAACAGCTTGTTGATATCCGGATTTCCGGCGGTAAGTATAAGGTGCTTGTACGTGTCGTTCTGACGGACAATAGAAAAACCGCCTGACTGAATAAATTTTTGGTATTCCGCATTTTCCGCAAAGCCGATACGATACTGTTTCGGCATAGACGGGTCGTACATATTCCGGCTGACTGTGTCAATCATTTTACCGTTGTGGATAAATGCTACCCTGTCGCAGGTGTCCTCCAGTTCCTTGAAAATATGACTGGACATAAATACCGTCGCTCCCCTGTTTCGCTGTTCCAGAATCAGTTCAATCAGCGTATCTCTCATAAGTGGGTCAAGTCCGGTAGATGGCTCGTCTAAAAGCAGAATATCCGGTTTTGCCATGAATGCCGCCACCAGTGCAGTTTTCTGCTTCATCCCCTTGCTCATACGTTTCAGCGGTGCATCCGTGTCCAGCTTGAACATATTGACAAGCCGGTTTGTGTATCCCATATCTTTGATACCCAGAAACTGTACCTGCAATTTCAGAAAGGAAGTACCTGTTCCCACATCGGGAAAATCAATTTCCCCGGGAACATATCCCACTTTTTTCATGATCTCTTTTGGGTTCTTCCAGCAGTTCAGACCAGCAATTTCACAACTGCCGCTGTCGGGTTTGAGAAATCCCATCAGATGACGAAGCGTTGTGGTTTTGCCGCTGCCATTTGTTCCTACCAATCCAAAGATCTCACCCTGTTTCACGGAAAGGTCAAAGTTGAAAATGCCTTTGTCCTTGCCATAATCCTTTGTCATGGAATGAACGGCGATGATATCACTCATGATTGTACACCTCCAAACGTCTTATCATTTTTGTAAAAATGCATGAAATATTCCTCCAGACTGACGGAATGCTCCTCCAGTGATTTTATCTTACATTGGGACGCCGCCGCAAGAAATCGGTTTGTATCCTCGTCATTGACAACGGCGGAACAGGTCAGCTTTTCAGGATTTTTCTGCTCAAATTCAAAGCCGGCTTTCAAAAATCTGTTGTAACCGGATTGTTCCGCAAAAGTCAGCGTAAAGATGTTTTTCAGACCGTGCTTGACTTCTGCAGCGTCCACAATGGAAACAAGTCTGCCGTCCTTGATAATGGCGATACGGTCGCACACTGCCTCTACTTCCGTGAAAATATGACTGGAAAGCAGAATAGTTTTGCCGTTCTTTTTCTCGTCACGGACAAAGTCAATGAAAATCTCCTGCATCACCGGATCAAGACCGCTGGTAGGCTCGTCTAAAAGCAGTATATCCGGATCGTCCATAAACGCTGTAACGACAGCAAGCTTGCGCTTTTCGCCAATGCTCATGCACTTCACATTGCCCTCCGGATTCAGCTTGAACTTGTCCAGCAGATATTGCAGACGCTCCTCATTCTGATTGTGCCGCAGTCCCTGCATCATTCGTATAAACTGCCAGCCTGTCAGACCTTCCGGCAGGGCAACCTCTCCGGGGAGATAACCGACATTCTTTAAAATCCTGTTGTAATTGCGGTCACATTCCATGTCCAGTATTTTTGCATTGCCGCTTTGGGGTTTGGAAAATCCCATCAGATGACGCATGGTAGTGGATTTTCCTGCACCGTTTGGACCTAAAAATCCCAACGTTTCACCTTTTGTCACAGAAAATGACACATCAAAAATCCCTCGTCCATGACCATAATCCTTGGTCAGGGTCTGTACTTCAATCACTTCCATTATAATCGCCTCCTCAGTGTTTCTTTTTACGGTTCACTCTAAGAGATATGCACCGCTGTTTTTTCACTAGCAGCACGACCAGAAATATCAGCAGTGTCACTACCCATGTAAGGACAAAAATTAATGCTTTTTTCATATGCTGCACCTCCATGTTGTTTCTGTGATTCTATTGTACGGCTACAAGGTAAAACGAAAGTAAAAAATGCGGAGAAAATTTCTCCGCACTGATATTTTTTATTCTGTTTTTCCAAGAGGCAGATGGACGGTAAATGTACTGCCGCAATGTGGTTTACTCCGAACAGTAATACTGCCTCCGCAAAGCTCTGTAATTCGTTTGACAATCGACAATCCAATACCATTACCTTTTACCAAACTAACCGTGTCATTTTGGTAATACTTTTCAAAAATATGTTTCTGTGTTTCTATGCTCATACCAACTCCTGTATCGCTGATATAGATATGCATTTCATTTATACTCTGTTCGACAGAAATTGATATTTCACCGTTTTGTGGCGTGAATTTCACTGCATTATTTAAAAGGTTGATCCAGATCTGTTCCATCAATTCCTCATTACCGTAATAGGAAAAAAAGAAATCCTCCGGGATATTCAGTGTAATATTCTTTTTATCCAGCTCATTTAAAAGCAGTATTGCACAACGCTTAATCTGTTCACTGAGCAGAAATTCTGCCTTATCCGGAACAATCTGACATGCCTCTACTTTTGAAAGTAGCAATGTATTCTGTGACAAATTTGCAAGGCGATGTGACTGCTCTGAAATGATGTTCAAAAATTCCATTCGCTCGGCTGTTTCAATTTCCACACCTGTTTCGCAAAGATAATCTGCAAATCCACTGATAGATGTGATTGGGGTCTTGAATTCATGTGCAAACTCATTGACAAAGTTCTGCATTTCTGCTTTTGTGCTTTTCAATTCTTGTGTCATTGCATTAAAGTTTTTGTACAGCAGTTCATATTCTCCGGCATTATTTGTGTCCAGCTGAACCTCTAAATTTCCCTCTGCAACTTTTTGAATACCATCCAGAAGAGGAGAAAGACGGCGTTCCATGGAGCGTAGTGCAATCCACAGGCTGTAACTGAGTACAAACATCATCGGAAGTATCATTCCGAGCATATAGATGGAAGAGTGTCTGTCAAAATGAAATACAAAAAAACCAATCAAACCAAATGCCATGACTGAACCAATTACAACAGAAATGCCCAGAAAGAAAACCCATTTCATCTGTTTCAGATGGAACAGACGCATCTTTTTCTTCATTGCCTTTCCTCCAATCCATGAATGATAGCTTTGTATCCAAGGCCTCTTACCGAAACCAATTCAAAATCTTTGCAATCTTTAAACTTGTTTCTCAAACGGCTGATGTATGTTTTAATTGTGTTATAGTCAGTTTCAGTATCATATCCCCATATCTCATCCATGATCTGCTGTTTTGTAAAAATAATACCAGGATAGGAAAGCAATTTATACAGCAAATCAAACTCTTTTTCCGTAAGGGAAATAGAAGTGCCGTTTAATTCTGCTGTCAGATAATCTGATCGCAAGGTCAGTGCTCCAACAACAATTCGTTTTTCATTGGCGATCTGTGCACGGCGCA
>DYCW01000434.1 GCA_019417865.1 Ruminococcus sp.
CACTTACAAAAAGCATTAGTGCTGCAAGTAAATCTGATGCTATTAACTGCCCGATAGCCGCTGCTGGTATAGGTTCAAGCGGCCAAGGCTCTATAAACGTCGCAAGGCAGGCACGAAACAGCCACACTACGGTAAGAAAATAATAAAAGTAAATGACCTCTTTATTTAAGTCCAACGCCCGCTTACCCAAAATAATCAGCATGACGCTTAAACCAAACAGCAACAGGGAAAAGCAATAATTTGTATAATCTATCCCGACCACGAGGTTTTCATATTGCATTGGTAAATAATCATACCACTGAAACATCCATGGCACAAAAAAATGCCACAGTCCTACCAAAGTGCTTGTTACAACTGTAATGTAGTATAGAGTACAAATACCTTTTTTCATACGAATTACCTCACAAATTCCGATTTGTATTGATGTGCATATGCCACTTCTTTTCCTATATCATTTTGAATGGGTTAAGAACAAGATAATATTCGTTGTTAATGTTTTTAGTCCTCATCGTCATTTAACTTGACAAGGCATTCAGCATAGTACGTACGATTTGGCTGGTAGAAATGCCATCCGACTCTTTATAATCTTCTATGACAACACAAAATGCAATTGGTAGACTATTGTCATCGCAGAAGCCAGACAGAAGAGAATTTTCTTCCTTCCCATTTTTTACCTGTGCAGTGCCGCTTTTGACACCAACCGGGTAGTTGATAGAGGCGTATTTTGCATCGCCGTTTTCTCGCATAATTGCTTTCACTTTTTGTGCTGTATCTGCAGAAAAGATAGATTCTAAATATTCTGTTTGTGCTTTATCTTTAATAGTTCCAAATAAGTTTTGTTTGTAAGAAATGAAATACGGTTGTGTGACTTTTCCCGTTCCGTTTGCAATTGCACTTTCCCACATCATAAGCTGGCATGGACTGACCACTGTCTTGCTTTGACCCATACAACCCCATTGTGTATCGAAGTCGTTCACATCTGTCAACTCTGTAGAGGCGGTAAAACAGGTAATACCATCAATCTCCATTGTTGTCTCACCTTCACCATTGATCTGATAGCCCATGTTTCGGAATACTTGCTGGATACCTTCTAGTGGTAAATCCTGTACCAGCTGTGCAAACCATGGATTACAGCTGTTTTGAAATGCCTGTGAAACACTTTGCCATCCATGACCACTTAGTTTATGGCATACAATTTTATGATTATAATGATTGTAATACGTTCCTTCGCAATTATAACTTTTCTGTGTCACAGCGTCATATCCAATTGTTTCAATGGCCGCTGCCAGTGTGCTAACTTTTTGGGTGGAACCAGGAACTGTTTCATAAAATGCCTTACAAAGTAAACTGCCGGTTTCCAGATTTTCTACATTCTGATAATCCAGAATGTTTACACTTGGCTTGCTGACACAGATTAAAATTTCGCCGGTTTTATAATTATAGGCAATTGCTGTACCATTTTTACTCCCAAAAGCGTTATAAACTGATTGATTTGCATCGTGATCCAATGTTGTGTAAATGGCACTCTTTCCGTTTTCTACAGCACCAAATAGCAGATTGTAATTCTGCAAATCATCAATATTTTCAGATACCAGTGTATTCGTCATTTGCCCACTGTCATCTCCAATTACATTGCCAATATCTAAAAAATAATCTGCTCCATATTCTTCTACAGTTGCATTTGGATCAAATAATTTGTCCCCATTTCGGTCATAAACACAGCCGATATTGACATTGTTGGAGTGTGACATATAAAAAGTTGCCTGCGTGACAATCTTCACTACCAAAACAACCATCCCAATCAAAAAGAGGATGATAAGCAGAATCGTCAACCGTTCACCACGTTTAATACTTTTCATAGTGGTTTCCTCCTTGTTCTGTTTTGTTCTGATTTTGATATGGCTGCCGCATCCTTTGATAGGGATTTCGATTATAGGATTGTTGCTGTGGTGCACCGTTGTTTGGATTCACAGGTCTCTGTGATATGTTATTTGGGGTGACTGGTCTGTGAGTATTCCTATTTGGATTTGTAATTCTTCTTGGCACGTCATTTGTATTCATGGGTTTGTGAGAGAGCGGATTCGAGCTTTCTGATTTTTTTGATGCGTTCAGTTGTTCTTCTTTCTGAAATGGTATCTTGAAAGAAAGTGTATTTTCCACTACAACATCTGGCTTTCGGAAAACAGGAGATTGTCCTGCTTTCAGCATACCTGTCAGTAAACCACAGGTAATCATCGAACTACCACCTTGTGAAACAAAGGGAATAGTAACACCTGTAAAGGGAATTAAATTGCATGAACCAAAAATATTCAAAGCCATTTGTACAACAAATACAGCTGCTACACCCAATACCATAGTGGTATGATAATAACTTCTTGGTTTATTGATCATTGGTAGTATCAAAAGGCTGACAATGAAGAAAATGACTAACAAGGCAACCAAAAATCCCCATTCCTCACAAATTGTTGAAAAGACAATATCGGTATCAGCTGCTGCAATTTCAATTAAGTCACCATATCCTGGTCCTTTCCCAAACAAACCACCTTCTGCAATTGCCATCAATGCCCGACACTGCTGATAGCCGTGTCCGTACATATCATTCCAGATATCCACAGAAAGTCGGTCTTGTACGTATCCTGGTGCAAACCTGATTGCTGCCAGCACAACTGCTGCTCCTATACAGCAAAGAAAAATTAATGTCTTTTTTGAGAATTTTGCTTTTGGATAACAGATACGGCAGATAACAGCACATCCATATGCTGCTGCAAAAGTTGGCAAACTGCCGAGATCCCTGCACCACCATTGCAAAAGGAAAATTGCCAAAAAGGAACCTGTTAGAAACAGAGCTTCTTTTGAAACATAGAAAAACAATACTTTTGTTTTTTCATGTTGTTCCATAATCGAAGTGGCACATAGCAGTACAAAGACAGGTTTCATGAATTCTGATGGTTGAATGCTAATAGGGCCGATTTGAATCCACATACTGCGGCTACCGGTCAGGAATAAAATTGCCAGCATGATAACTGCAAGAACAATGTAAAGATATTTTTTGATTGCCATCAGGCGAATGTGATTTCTAGTAAGCAAAAACATAATCTGACAGCAAATGAGTGCCAGAATACAAGTAATATAATGTTTGCTGGCAAAACCAATTCCGCCGAAACAGGATTGAAAGATGACACTGATATTGAGAACAAGCAAGAGAAGAAAGTCTGTTGTATAGGTCATCTGTTTATAAAAAAAACGAAGGACAATGATATAGATTAAGTCCAACCCCAGCACCGCACCAGAGAGGGGAATCATATCCTGAATCGTTTCGTAATTACCACGAAACAACACTGCTAATAGCATAATCACATGCGTAAAGAAGACAAGAGCCGCAATACGACCGTAGCGTAATCCGTTATGATACATTTGCATTCCTCCTTTGCTGGATAATAACTGCTTGTGTACCAAAGCAAATTTCATCCATTGGTTTTAAAATAGCTTGGTGTTCAATTTTCACACCGTTGACAAATGTACCGGATTTAGAGCCCAAGTCTACAACTCGCCAAATGCCATTGGAAACGTATAGGACGGCATGATAACGAGAGATACTCATATCTGGCAGACGAATATCCGCAGAACCATGACGACCGACCAAAATTTCATCTGCTTCTAATGGAATCCATTCTCCGGACTGAACGTCTCGAAGCATCATATGATTGCTGACTTTATTCCAGCGTAATTGTTCAATGCGTTTTTCTTGTTTTGCGAAAGAAAAAATTACAAAAACACATAAAAAAACGATGAAAATAACAATTGCACTGACAATAATGGAAAAGGGCGTAAAATTTCGAAGGGTATCCAGAAGCTCCTGATACATAAATGATTTCCTCCAATTATACAAATTTTAGGGTAATTTTAAGAGAACCCCAATGAAACCTCTAAGCATTTAAATAAAGAGTTTGTTTCATCGTACAACAAGTGCTGAAGAATATGGAACGTGGTTATAAAGAGAATTGTTCTTTTATTATAATACAAGTCGTGAAAAAAAGCAAGCATCAAGCTTACATCAGATTTAAAAGTATAAAAAGATGATGATTTCATAATGTTGGAAAAGGCAGCTTGAAAATGGTTTTCAGCTGCCTTTTCTATAAATATATGGAATTGTTTTATTATGCAAACATAGGCATGGACAAATATCGTTCTCCAGTATCAGGAAACAATGCAACAATCAATTTTCCCTTATTTTCTGGACGCCTTGCCAGTTGAATCGCTGCCCAAACGGCAGCACCAGAGGAAATGCCAACTAATACACCTTCATTTCTGGCAATTTTTCTGCCTGTTTCAAAGGCAGCCTCATTCTCTACGGCAATGATTTCATCATAAATATTTGTATTCAGTGTTTTTGGTATAAATCCAGCCCCGATGCCTTGAATTTTATGCGGCCCCGCAAATCCTTCTGACAGTACCGGAGAAGTTTTTGGCTCAACTGCAACAATTTTGACATGTGGATTCTTTTCTTTTAAATAAGCACCTACCCCGCTGATAGTTCCCCCGGTCCCAACACCAGCGACAAAAATATCCACTTTTCCGTCTGTATCCTCCCAGATTTCCACACCGGTTGTTTTTTTATGAGCAGCTGGATTGTCTGGGTTAGTGAACTGAGAGGGAATAAAGCTGTTTGGAATCTGTGCAGCCAATTCGTCTGCTTTTTCGATTGCTCCTTTCATACCTTTTGCACCTTCTGTCAGCACCAATTCTGCACCATAAGCTCTCATCAAATTTCTTCGTTCTACACTCATTGTTTCCGGCATGGTGATAATCAGCCGATATCCTCTTGCTGCTGCCACAGAAGCTAAACCGATACCGGTATTTCCACTGGTTGGTTCAATCAAGACACTGTCCGGCTTCAGCAGACCTCTCGCTTCCGCCTCATCTATCATTGCTTTTGCAATTCTGTCTTTCACACTTCCAGCTGGATTAAAATATTCCAGCTTTCCTAGCAGCGTTGCAGAAAGCTGTTCTTCTTTTTCTGTGTTCGTCAGTTCCAGCAACGGCGTATGACCGATTAAATCTGTAATTTTTTGATATGTTTTCATTGCAAGCAACTCCTTAAATGAATGCTGTATATAGCAAATTTTCCTATCAGATTGATATAATTATTATAACAGGATGTCCCCAGATTGTCAAGTGTTATTTCCGATTTTCTGAAAGGACATTGCATTTGCAATAATCGATAAGGAAACACCGAATCCCAATAC
>DYCW01000435.1 GCA_019417865.1 Ruminococcus sp.
ACAGACAACAGCAAGCCGTTCTGCATCCGGATAGCATGGTATCGACTCCAGTAAATCAATCGCCGCTTGCAGTGCTTCCACGCTATTTGCTTTTTCTTTCATAATTTCAGCCTGCCGATATTTCGCTTTTTTCTGATATTGTAAAATCTTCTCTCGAAATGCAGGTGCAGCGTGCTGCATCAACTCCGCATATTGTGTGGTTTTTTCCATTGCACTGCCGGTATTCAACAAGTCTTCCTCTCGCCGTACCTGAAGCTGTGCCATCATTTTTCCAAGATAGGCATTAGAATCATTCGGTCTTTTCCGCAGAACCAAATCAAACTGTGCAGATGCCAGCTCCCAGCGTTCTGCCTCCAAGCTGCGAAAACCACTTTCCAGCGTGAATTCAGACAATTCCTCTGACTGTTTCACATCCAGCTCCCGCTGACGTTCCTGCTCCAGCAATGTACCGTCTGCTTCATAGTAGCTTTTTGCCTCTGCTTCTGCGAACCGCATGGCAGCTTGATAATCCGCATCTGCGGAAATGGGCACATCCATCGGATTGGTACACTGCAAAATGTATTCTTTTTTTCCCGTATCTTGTAGATATACCATACCATAGCGGCAAAGTAACCGCTGCCAATACCACTCGCTTTCCTTTTCATCGGTTTGCAGCATTTCTTCAATCCGTTGAATTGCAGCAGAAAATGCACCCTTTTGCCGCAGTGTACAAATTTCTGCATACTGTTCTTCTCGTTGTTGACTCCGGTAAAGCGGTAGTGTTTGCTGCTTTCCGCAATGTGGACATGTGGCAATGCGTGCGTTTTTCGCAATTTCTATCTCTTTTCCGCAGCATTTGCACATCTGCTGGATCATACCATACCTCCTGTGCATTTTTCTTTTCCATGATAGATGTATATGCAACCGGACAAATACAAATGCAGAAGCGGTATCCGATGTCTTAATCATATTTTCTTAAAACCACCATAACTGCACTTGTACCGATACCATCCATCCTGGTTGTATCCTATCC
>DYCW01000436.1 GCA_019417865.1 Ruminococcus sp.
AGGATTGTCAGGGACAGTTGCCATTCTATTACGGAATTATCAGAACCGGAATATTATATCTGACGTAACTGCGTGATTTTTGCGTCGTACTGTCTTGAGGAAAAGGTTGTTGCACCGACATCAGGGTGCAGCAGCTTTTTTATTTATAAGCATATGATAACGTTGTCTTATTAAACACGATAAATGAAAGTGTTTCTGTGAAAATTCGAGTGGATTATTTTAAAATAATCCGAAAATGCATACTTTTCAATGAAAACGTTGTCATATTTTCGGGATTTTGGATGGTGCAGAGGGAATGGTAAAAAGAAAAAACGTTGATTTTAACGCTGGAAGTATCTTGAAAAATGAAATCCATGACAACGTTGTCTCATTTTAGCATTGACTGTGCCGGCACTTGCAGGTATAATAATACTCACAAGGAAAAAACTACATATCATATCGAAATCATATGAAATTAGAAAGAATTTTTCTTGTACATCAGAAGGTGTTTAAGGAGGAAATCGTATGCTTGAATGGAGAAAGACGGGTATCGCGGAACATGTTGGCATATGTTGTTTGTTGAAATAGTTTGCATTGCCGTAGCAATGCAAAGAAAAATTTCACGAATATCTGAAACCATAGGAGGTACATATGATGAACCAGAAAAAATACATGCACAAGCTAACAGCAGGACTCATTGCAGCTGCGTTATTGGCAGCAGGTCTGACCGGATGTGGCGGAGAAACGCAAAATACGGATACACCGGAAAATGCGAGTGCATCACAGAATGGCGACATGACCGTAAACATTGCCTACTTCGACAGTTTTGTATGGGGCTATTACATTCAGATTGCACAGGAATACGGCATCTGGGACAAAATTTTCGGTGAGGATGATGTCAAGGTGAATCTCACCGGATTCGCAACAGGACCTGAAATCAATGAAGCCATTACTGCCGGAAATATTGATATTGCCATTAACGAGGGCGATCAACCATTTTTATCAGCGGTGGCAAACGATGTGGATCTGACGCTGCTTGCAACGGAGCTGCGGCAGGAAAAGACATTGATTCTGGTTGCCGATGCAGATTCTGATATCGATTCGGCAGCCGACCTGAAGGGGAAAAACATTGCAGTTCCCATTGGCACCTATGTACATAAATCCCTGATTGGCGTATTGCAGGATAATAATATTTCCGTAGGCGATGTGCAGCTGACCAACATGAGTGCTGCGGGGGATGCAGTTGCAGCAATTAACACCGGTGATGTGGATGCATATATTGGAACAATTTTTTCTCTGTATTCCAATATACAGAGCGGTGATATTAAGCAAATCGCAGATCTGACAGGAAATGGTGCTTATGCTTATCTGATCGGAACCAATGATTTTGTCAATCAGCATCCAGATGTCACACAGAAACTTGTGGAAGTGATTTACAAAGCCACGGAGTACACCGCTGAACATCTTGATGAGGTTGCATGGATTATTGCAGAGGTAACAGGAATTGACGAAGCAGTCATCAAGGAACTTTATCCGCTTCTGGATACGAACCTTGGGTTT
The DNA here is from genome assembly GCA_019417865.1 of Ruminococcus sp. Lineage (GTDB taxonomy): Bacteria > Bacillota > Clostridia > Oscillospirales > Ruminococcaceae > Ruminococcus_C. Next base: position 1,540 of record DYCW01000436.1, read on the forward strand.
ACAGATTCTGATCTGGACGCACTGCTCAGCACCCAGGACTTCCTGCTTGAAAATGATATCATTGATGAGAAAATTAATGATCTAGAAGAAAATCATATCAATACAACATTTATTGAAACTATAAAAGGAGAGTAATTGCCATGCGTGTCAAAGTCAATGAGGAATTGAAGAAAATTTTGTCAGATGACAGTACGATAAAGTTGCTTGCTACACTGACGCCGGAGGGCGAAGTACATTCTGCTGTCAAGCAGTCCATTTTTGCGGATGAGGATGGGAATCTTGTATATCTGGAATTCTTTGAAAAGTCCCAGACGAACATTGACCTGGTAAACAGCATTTGGTTTGATAAAACCGTTTCCATTACAGCGGTGACTTCCGACAGAAAGAGCTGGTTTATCAAGGGAAAGCCTATAAGAACAAGGGTGTTCGGGAAGGAATACGAAAAATTCTACCGCCAGGCAGAGGAACGTGATCCGGATAATGATCTTGTGGCGGTTTACTATATCAAACCCCTTGAAATTTACGAACAGACTTATCCCGTACAGCAGGCACAGCATAAGGCAAAATTCCCTCTCTATGTTCATCTTGATAAATATGCAGAGTAAGGGGTGAGATTCTGTGGTGAAACGAAAACGAAAAAAACAGATTCTTCCGGATAACACTGCCACATCTGTTATGATTTCCTTGATTTTACCAGTATTGATTCTTGTTTTTTGGTTGATAGGCAGTAAAAATGATCTGTTCAATCCGTCAATCATACCCACGCCCCATAAAATGTGGCTGCAATTGACCAAAATGATTTCCGATGGAAGTCTGCTGGAGCATATTATTGTGAGCTTTCGCAGAGTCATTCTCGGGTATTTTCTTGGTGCAGTATCGGGTGTGATTCTTGGAGTATTAACCGGATTATACACAAGATTGAATCAGCTTTTTATCACTTTGATCGGGCTGCTGAGACCAATTCCGCCCATTGCGTGCATACCTCTTTTTATTCTGTTGATGGGCATTGGGGAAACGTCAAAAACTGCGTTGATTTTCATCGGTGCATTCTGGCCCTGCCTGTTAAATACCATCAGCGGTATTCACGCAGCAAATCCAAAGTTAATTGAAGTTGCAGCGGTATTTGGAAAGAATAAGCTGGTAATCTTAAAAGATATTATACTTCCATCGGCTGTTCCGTCTGTCTTTACCGGATTACGACTCGGCATCAGTACATCGTGGTCCTGTGTCGTGGCTGCTGAAATGATTGCATCCAATGTGGGTGTGGGTTATTTGATCACCTATGCAAGAGAAATGTCAAAGCCTGCTATGCTTTTTATTGGAATTATTGCTATTGGTCTGATCGGACTTCTAATTGACCTTGTCATGCAGCTGTTACAGAAAAAGGTTGTCTACTGGGAGAATACAAAATAAAGGAGGACTTTATGTCACTGCGTTTTAAAAATGTGAAAAAAACGTTCTCTCTGAAAACAGGTGATGTAGAGGTTCTGAGAGACATTAACCTGGAAATCCAGGATGGGGATTTTATTAGCATTGTGGGGCCTTCAGGATGCGGAAAAAGCACACTGCTGAAAATGATTGCAGGTCTGGATGAAGTAACCGAAGGGGAAATTACCATTCATGGAAAAAGTGTTTCCGAGACACTGGTTACGGAAGTGGGAGTTATATTTCAGGAGTCCAGACTGTTTCCCTGGAAGACAGTGGAAAAGAATATTGAATTCGGACTGGCAGACAAAAGTCTTTCTAAAGAACAGAAAAAAGAATTGATTGCACAGCATATCAGCTTAATCGGACTGGAAGGTTTTGAAAAGGCACTGCCGAAACAGCTTTCGGGCGGCATGAAACAGCGTGTCAGTATTGCGAGAACGCTAATCAATAAACCAGGAATTTTATTGTTGGATGAACCGTTCGGAGCATTGGATGCTTTTACAAAAATCAATTTGCAGAATGAGGTTCTGAAAATCTGGGAAAAGGAAAAATCCACCATGATTATTGTGACCCATGATATTGATGAGGCAATCTTCCTCGGCACCAAAGTGGTTGTCATGTCGCCGAAACCGGGAATCATTCAGAAGGTTTTTGACATCCGTCTCCCTCGCCCTAGAATTCGTACTAGTGATGATTTTGCGTATTACCGCAAGAAAATCTATAGAGAATTTTTCGACGATGCAGATGGGAACAATATCGAATACATCATATGAAAGGGGTAACATATTATGAGCCAATTGAATTGGAGAGATCAGGAACTGTCCTATGATCAGGTTCTTGATAAGCACAACGGTGACATTTCTAAGTTCACCGTACTGAAAATCGATATCACAAGACGCGGCTATATTTATTCCGAAGCTGCATCCAAAATAATTGATCCGCAAAAGCACCATGTGGAACCCAACGATTTTTTAGGTTCCACCAAGACCGAAAACAGTTCTCCCTATCCCATTGGTCTTGTCATGCGTGACGGTACCACGATCTGCTCGGAACCGGGGCTTTCCACAACAGTCAGACAGCGAGATCCGTATGTGATCGATTTGATTGACGGCAAGCTCTATATCACTGACCAGGGCAGAGTCTATGAAGAAGTGGAAATCTGGGAGAGACCGGATTTCTATGACAAGGTGACTTCTAACGGAACTCCCATGTGGCAGATTGCTTCAGCAAGGCCCCAGCGAATCACCATTGCCCCTGGCACAAAATGTCACTTCTGGGATAAACCTGGCAATGGCTGCAAATTCTGTGCACTGTTTTCTGGACACAGATGCGATGATGGTGAATTCCGGGATGAAACATATTTTCAAGATGTGACGGAAACGGTTGCCGAAGCTCTGAAACAAAAAGGCAGATACGCTTCCTTTCATATGACTTCCGGCTCTATGCTCAGCGGCAGAGAAATCTTTGATGATGAGGTTGCACTTTATATCAAGACCTTGAAAGCAGCAGGCAAAGCGATTCATGCCGATAAATTTCCCACAAAGCTGGTTGCCAGTGCATTTACCAAGCGTCAGCTGGAGCGGATGCGGGAGGAAACGGGCTTGACAGGCTATGTCACCGATCTTGAGGTACTGAATAAGGATTTGTTTCGCTGGATCTGCCCGGGCAAAACGGAATTTATCGGGTATGATGAATGGAAAAAGAGACTGTACGATGCTGTTGATGTATTCGGCAGGGGACAGGTGAACTGCGGTATTGTGGCAGGTGTGGAAACGGCACAGCCCAACGGGTTTGCTGATGAGGAGAAAGCACTAGAAGTTGTCCTGAAAGAGGCAAATGAGATTGCTAAGCACGGTGTCACATTTTCCGAATGTGTCTGGACAACGCTTCCGAAGTCTTATTTTTTCAAGCAGAAAACCCCGTCACTGGATTACTTTGTGAGACTGGCATTGGGGCTGGCAGAGGCGAGAAGAAGGAATGGCATTCAGGAGAATATTGATGATTACAGAAGATGTGGCAATCATCCGAGTACAGACCTTGCCAGAATTGAAAAGTGGTAATAGAAAATGGAAAAGAACTTAAAAAATTATATTACAGATATTCCTGATTTTCCGGAAAAGGGCATTCTGTTCCGGGATATTACATCACTCCTGCAAAGCGGCGAAGGTTTTCATGCAGCCATTGATGCGATTCTGGAAAAACTGGACAGTGTGGAATTTGACACAGTTGTGGGACTGGAAGCACGAGGGTTTCTGATCGGTGCACCAGTTGCTTATGCCAAACAGAAAGGTTTTGTTCCGGTGCGAAAAAAAGGAAAGCTCCCCCGGGAAACCGTTTCGGCACAATATGTGCTGGAGTACGGAACGGCTGAGGTGGAGATGCACAGGGATTCTCTGAACGAAGGTGACAAGGTTGTTATCATAGATGACTTGATTGCAACCGGCGGCACGCTGGAGGCTGCTGTAAAACTAGTAGAACAGCTTGGCGGTGAGGTCGTAAGGGTACTTTGTCTGATAGAATTGACTGACCTGAACGGTAAAGAAAAACTAAAGGGATATGATGTAGAAAGCATTGTTTCCTATTCCGGAAAGTAGGTGGCTGCGTTGATTGGCATTATCGGTGCAATGTCTCGTGAGGTACAGGGCTTGAAAGAACTGATGCAGCATGTCACTGTGACCGAAAAATCTGGGATGCAGTTTTACAGCGGGACATTGCATGAAAAACAAGTTGTAGTTGTACAGTCCGGTGTCGGCAAAGTCAATGCAGGAATTTGTGCCACACTGTTGATTCATCTGTTTGGTGTGAAAGCGATCATCAACACAGGAATTGCAGGTTCCCTGAACAATGCAATTGAGATTGGTGACGTGGTGCTGTCTACCGATGCAATACAGCATGACGTAGATGCTACAGGGTTTGGAACATATCCGTATGGACAGATTCCGGGTCTGGATCCGCTTGCGTTTCAAGCGGATCATGAGATGATTTCCATTGCAGAGGAAGCCTGCCGGAAAGTAAATCACAGGATCCAGGTGTTCCGGGGAAGAATTGTCAGCGGCGATCAGTTTATCTCCAGCAGGGAGAAAAAACAGTGGCTTATCGATAATTTTGGTGCATATTGTACCGAGATGGAAGGTGCGGCAATTGCACAGGCTGCATACCTCAGTAACATACCATTTTTGATTATCCGTGTTATTTCTGACAGAGCAGATGACAGCTCTATTGTGGATTACCCGGAGTTTGAAAAGAAAACAAGCGAACATTCCGTTCGTGTGACAAATGAAATTATAAAAAATATCAGAAAGTGAGAAAAGTATCATGAGTAGATTATTTACATCAGAATCCGTAACAGAAGGACATCCCGACAAAATTGCAGATCAGATTTCAGACGCAATTCTGGATGCATTGATCACACAGGATCCGGACTCTAGAGTAGCAGCAGAAACTACCGTAGCTACTGGTTTGGCACTGGTCGTAGGTGAAATTACCACCAAAGCCTATGTGGATATTGC
>DYCW01000437.1 GCA_019417865.1 Ruminococcus sp.
GTGTCTGCAAGCAGGATAGAAAGAATTATTTTTATCCGGATCTGCCGAAGGCATATCAGATCTCGCAGGCAGAAGTACCGTTGTGCGAACATGGATATCTGGATATTATGGTGGACGGGGAAGAAAAACGAATTGGTGTCACCAGAATTCATATTGAAGAGGATGCTGGAAAATTGCTGCACGACGCTTCTTTCTCTGGCTCCTTGGTTGACTTGAACCGCTGTGGTGTTCCACTGATTGAAATCGTTTCGGAGCCAGATATTCGCAGCAGTGCAGAGGCAAAGGCTTATCTGGAAACGATTAAGTCAATTTTGCAGTATCTGAACATTTCAGATTGTAAGATGCAGGAAGGTTCCATCCGCTGTGATGTCAATGTTTCTGTTCGGAAAAAGGGCAGCACCGAATTTGGCACTCGCTGTGAGATGAAAAATGTGAATAGCTTCAGTGCCGCAGTTCGTGGGATTGAATATGAGGCAAAGCGGCAGATTGCAGTATTGGAAGCCGGCGGAACGATTGCACAGGAAACACGTCGTTGGGATGATGCCAAGGGTATGAACTATACCATGAGAAGCAAGGAAGATGCACAGGACTACCGATATTTTCCAGAACCAGACCTGCTGACGATTGTGGTACCGGAAGAGAAAATTGCAGCCCTGAAGGAATCTATTCCAGAATTGCCGAATGCAAAAATCCGTCGCTATGTCAAGGAATTTGGACTGTCGCAGGTAGACGCAACATTGATTGCAGAAGATCTGGAGCGGTCAGCCATGTTTGATGCCTGCAATGAAATTGGTGCTTGTAAGCCGAAAAGTATCAGCAACTGGATTTTGTCGGATATTGCCAAGTTCACCAATGATACCGGTAAAAAAATCAGTGAAACACCGCTGACACCGCAGCGTCTGACCGATTTGGTTGGACAAGTGGAAAAGGGCGTAATTTCCAATTCCGCTGCTAAGAAGGTTTTTCAGATTGTACTGGAAACCGGAAAAGAACCGCTTGCTATCATTGAGGAAGAGGGAATGGCACAGAATTCGGATACCGATTTTCTGGAGCAGCTGGCAAAAGAGGTTTTGGCGAATAATGAAAAGTCTGTTGCAGACTATAAGAAGGGGAAAACCAATGCGTTGGGCTATCTGGTTGGTCAATGCATGAAGGCTTCCAAGGGCAAGGCAAATCCGGGCATTGTAAAGGAAATTGTAACCCGTATGTTGACGGAATAAACAAAAAATCAAAAAAAGCACCCGTCTGTACTATTTTACAGATGGATGCTTTTCCTTGCATGAGACAGAAGGTTAGGAAAACTGCGGAAAGAATCGTTTTACAAAATCTGGAATTGGTGCCGTAAAGACATGATGCTGTAAGTAGGCAAGACAGGAATCTGATTCTGGTTCAAACTGTAGTTGGTAAGCACAGAGCAGTTGATGGGTACAGTGCAGCTGTTGGTTTTGCTGCCGATTTCCATACTTGTTATCGCCTGCCAACGGTGCACCGATGTGTGCCATGTGAGCACGGATTTGGTGGGTACGTCCGGTATGGAGTGTAATTTCTGCCAAACAGAGCGTGCCATTTTGCTGTAATATACGATAAGATGTGCAAATTTCCCGATAACCGTTTTTGGGACGGTCAGAAATGATGACAGTATTGGTTTTCGCATCTTTCCAATGATAGGCATGTAATGTTGCCTCTGGTTTAGAT
>DYCW01000438.1 GCA_019417865.1 Ruminococcus sp.
GCCGACATCCAAACTATATGATACGTTGGGAGGGAACGATGGAACCCATTACGAAGCTTTCACCGAAGCAGAAACTGGTGATGAAATGGGCACACATGCCACAGTATCGGGATAAAAAAGCAATCATCTGTGACGGTTCTGTCCGCTCCGGCAAGACCGTTTCTATGATTATCGGCTTTGTACACTGGGCAATGCGGTTCTTTGACGGGAAGAATTTCGGCATCTGCGGAAAAACCGTTTGCAGTACCGAGCGAAATATCATCACACCGCTGCTTTCGATGGTGGATATTACAGATTATTATGACGTGACCTATCGCCGTGGTAATAGCCTTTTGACCATTCGAGACGGCGAAAAAGTCAACCGCTTTTATGTATTCGGCGGCAAAGATGAAAGCAGTTATACCCTGATTCAAGGCATCACGTTAAGTGGTGTTCTTTTTGATGAAGTCGCACTGATGCCGCAATCTTTCGTTGACCAGGCGATCGCCAGAACGCTGTCTGAACCGAAAGCACGCTATTGGTTCAACTGCAATCCGGAATCCTCTGAACATTGGTTTTACAAGGAGTGGATTTGTAACACCAGGCAAAAGAAAGCCATTCATCTGCACTTTACCATGCAGGACAATCCGATTTTATCACCGAAACAAATTGCCGATGCAGAAGCCTTGTACAACGGTGTGTTCTATGACCGCTACATTTTAGGATTATGGCGGCTGGCAGAGGGGTTGATTTATCCCATGTTTGATAAAAGCAAACACGTTGTGCCAGACACCATGCCAGCGGTCGGAACAGGTACATTCTACCTTTCCTGTGACTATGGCACATTGAACCCAACCAGCATTGGTTTGTGGCATTTGTCTGATACTGGATATGCAACCCGCATTCGGGAGTATTACTATGATGGACGGCAGAACCGTACACCACGTACCGATGAGGAACACTATGCCGCACTCGAACAGCTTGCTGGAGACCTCGCACCCTATATCCGTGCCGTTATCGTTGACCCGTCCGCAGCCAGCTTGATTGAATGCATTCGGCGGCATGGAAAGTTTCGTGTCTGGCATGCTGATAACAGTGTATTAGATGGCATTCGAGATACAGCAACGCTGCTGCAGCTTGGACGGATTCAAATTTGTGCAGGCTGTAAAGACTGCATCCGAGAGTTTTCCCTATACCGGTGGGATGAAAAATCCACGGGAAAAGATAAGCCGCTAAAAGAAAATGACCATGCTATGGATGATATGCGGTATTTTGTCCGGACAGCGATGCAAACCACATTGAAACAAATACGAAGGGGGTGATTCTCATCATCCACGCAGATGAAATTGCAAAGGCAATGCAAGTACCGTGCCTGATTTCCGGTGAAATGCAAGAGAATATGCAGCTCTGGGACGACTTATATCAGAATCGTGCTAGCTGGCAGAAACAGCGGGTAAAGTCATTACGGCTGCCGGCTGCCATTGCCAGAGAGCTGAAACGGCTCACATTGACGGAGTTTTCCGTTTCCACAGAGGATACCGAACTGGATGTCCCACTGCAACTGACAAACCGGCTGCTGCGGCACTCTTTAGATTATGGGATAGCCATGGGTGGCTTACTGCTCAAGCCCTACTACAGCAATGGCGTACAAGTGGATATGGTGGCACAGAATCAATATTTGCCGGTGCAGTACACAGATGACACTTGTACTGCGATTGTTTGTCCAGAGGAGATTGCCATCGGAAAAAACTACTATACCCGATTGGAATTCCATGCATTTGACAGTATACGACATACACAC
>DYCW01000439.1 GCA_019417865.1 Ruminococcus sp.
GGAAAGACTGTGGATGGCAGTGCTCTGGAAATCTCCGAAGTAAAGAGAGACTCCGGTTATGGCGATTTCATTCGTGTGGACATCAATGGGGACTATGGTGACTTGGGTGCACATATGTATGCGGTTCGTTGGGATTATTACGGCGATCAAGATACAGTCTTGGCTTCTTATGGTACAAAGTTTGCTGCGGATAACTGGATGCATAAGGCAATGGGCATTCAGCTTGGTTTAACCGAAAGTATGCGATGCGAATTGCCGGCTGGTTATGAAGATGGCAATGGCAGATGGGATGTTACCATTTATGCAACCGGTTATCAGGATTATACCTTTACCATTCAGGCGGCATCTGACGAATATGTCTATGGTACAATGGATATTCCGTATGCAGATTATTACTATGGGGAACTAGGCAATCAAACCAACACTACAGATGGTGAAATTTCCTATACTGCTGATCTGGCTGGTGATGCTGGTATGCGTACGGAAAACACCTATGATGCCGTTACTTCAGCTACTGCAACCAAATGGCGAAATCAGGCGGGGACTTACACCTCCGAAGCTGACGAAAATGGCGGCGGTAAAATTTTGGGGGTATCTGGCGTAGAGGTTGCAATTGAAAAGAGTTTGTATGATACGCTGCTTGCAGATAAAGCAGCGGCGAATACCTCTGGTGTATTGGGCGGATTGTTCGATACCTTTCAAGCAAATGAAGACCAGAAGGAACCAGCAGCATATAAGGAACTGTACGCAGATGGTACGCTCTCTGCAACCATTACACAAGAACCAGAAGTAGATTTGACCAACGTGACACCAACCATTAGCACAGACAGTGTTTGGGGTGATTATCAGATTAGCATGAGTGGTTTGGATTTGGGAGAGGATACCGTATATGGTGTTGTTGTAACAATGCAGGATGGTAACCAGTATGGTATGCTACATTTGGAAAATATCTGGAGAGGTGGACAGGAATTGTCTTGGTCTGTTGGTGTAAAAACAACAGAGGCGAAAGGAAATCCTTTGCGTTCGACACCATACCTGGAGACTTCTGGTGCAACCATAGCAGAGATTTCCTATCTGACGGACAGCGGTATTTATAGTGTGCATAGTGCAGAAGGCTTGTATCTGCCAAAGAAGCATACTGCAGTAATAACAGCAGAAGATACTGCTGTAACGGCAGGTACTGCAAATGTAACTATTGCGGGACTGCCAACAGATTTCGCAAGCTCGATTGCAGTAGAAAATCTGGAGGGCGTTTCCTATGCAGACGGCAAGTTGACTTATGATGCAGCAGCTGCAAAGGCTGGTAAGTATACGATTGATGTAACAGATCGTAACAATATCTATGCACATTTTACAACGGATCTGTTTCTGACAACAGAAAATATCCCAGTTGTATACAATGCAGAATCCAATGAACTCACAGTAGCAGAAGGTTTGACAGATGCGGATTTGACTGCATATCTGAATAATTTAGCAACAGTTACTGTAAATGATACGGCATACAATGCATCTGGGCGTGGTGCAGTGACGATTATCAAGAAAGATGGTGTAGTAGACTTCGCAGCAGTGAAGGCTTCTCGTGGGGAGTCGACAAAAATTTTCCCGACAGCTGGTGAATATACATTGACAGTATCTGCTCATGGATACTTGAATGATTACACTTTCACCATTCAAGTTCCAGAAGAGAAAAAATATGTTTATGGTACCGTGAATCTTCCCTATGCAGATTACTATTATGGGGAACTGAATGATGTTGAGGAAGATGCAGCAATTCATTTGGATGTGGTTGATCCGGCTGCTGCACTTCGTGCAGAGGGATATTATGATGCTGTTACCAGTGCAACTAATGTGAAGTCTGAGAAGTATGAAACAACATATTATACTGAAAATGATGATAATTCGGTTACAGTGGAAGGAATCAAGGATGTTGCCATCGCAGTTCCAGAAGAATTGTACAATGAAGCAAAAGAAGCAATGGAAGCAGGTACTGCTTGCCAAAATCAGTTGCTTACAATTGTTGGAAATCTGACTGCAAATGAAGATCAGACAGTTGTACCGGCTGAATATAAAGTTCTGAACGGAGATGGAACTTTGACTGCGATGCGGGATACCAATAAAGCGATTACAGTTTCAGATGCAACCATTAAAGTAGGTACCAATACGACTTATGGTAATTATCAGCTGAGCATTGTAGAGGCTGATGCTGATAATAGTTTGTTACCGAGTGCTTCTAATATGGAAGGCGTTTTGATCACAATGACAGATGGTTCTAAGTATGCAATGCTGCATGTAGATAACTTGTGGTTGAGAACAGGGGAAATTGCTTGGGCAACAACAGAGAATTTCGTTGTACATGGAGTAAACATTTTGAAGTATAAGAGTTTTGAAGATACTGTTGGAAAGAGCGTTGCAAGTGTTCGTTACATCATTCGTGATGGTGCCGATGTAACCTATACAGCAGGGGAAAACGGTGCCTATCTTCCACTGCTTCATGATGGTACAGCCACAGTAGAAGCAACCCCGATTTCAGCGGGTTCTACAACGATCACTTTGGCAAACCTGCCAGAAACATATCAGGCAACTGCTACAATAAACGGAATGGAAACGACCTATGCAAATGGCGTGTTAACATTTTCTCCAGATGCTGTACAGCCAGGCAGATATACTATTACTGTTTCCGATGCAAGTGGTGTGTATGCTCCGATTGCTGTTAATGTTGTTCTGACAACGGAACAGATGCCCGCTGTATTCGATACAGCAACCAATTCTATTGTTGCAGCTGAGGGCGTAAACGAAGCTGATTTTGCAAATTATTTGTCTAAATTATCCAAGGCTACCGTAAATGGTGAAGAATATAGTTTGTCCGGAAGAGGTTCTACCAAGATTTTTGATACCAAAACGGGTGCACTGGATCTGGGAGTGACGAAAAATAATGAACCTATTTTTGCAGAAAGCGGTGACTATGAGATTATAGTTACAGCGACTGGGTATACTGTTCCGTTGCAATTTACTGTTACGGTTCCAGAAAAGACTGGTGAAAAGGGAGATGTAGATGTCAATGGTACGGTTGCAGTAGAAGATGCTGTACTGGTTTTGACTTACTATGCACCTGTCTCTTATACACATCTCCGAGCC
>DYCW01000044.1 GCA_019417865.1 Ruminococcus sp.
CTATTATACCATATTCGTGGCTCAATGGGAAGATTTAATCAGTGTTTCCCTAGTTCTGTGAAAAAGGATGAAATCAAGTGGAAGAAGAAAAAGTTATTTCAGAGATGATTCTATAAGCCATTCCATAAAAAATATCGAGATTTCAGTAAATTTCAGCATTCTGGAATAATTGAAATAATAGTTTTTCCATTTATTTTATTTGTTAAAAAGAATATAAAAATTGCGTACAGATATTATACAGAGAACATTAAAAAGAGGAGTGTTCCACCATCGCTTCGGCAGCGTTCAAAAAAACAATACGATAAATTTCAGAAACGGCGATAGAAAACATTTTCTGATTATGCTATGATAGGGACGGATCAAAAGAAAAACAGAAATTTGGAAAAAGAAAAGGAGAGATGGGTTATGAAACCATTTGCAATTACCATTACCAGACAATTCGGCAGCTTGGGCAGAGAAATCGGAAAGCAGCTTGCAGAACGTTTGCACTGCAGCTACTACGACCGCAATGTGATTGAACAGGAAGCAGCAGAACAAGATGCAAGCCTTGCACCACTGGTCGCACTGAAACAGGTGGAAGGATACTATAAGATGGCATATCCCCTTGGCATTGGCAGCAGCTTAAAGCAGGATAAAATGTTTCAGGCACAGAGCGAAGTTTTGCTGGCACATGCAGAAAAGGAAAATTGTGTCATTGTCGGCAGATGTGCCGATTATGTACTGCGGCATCAAGAGCGGCTGCTCCGCTGTTATATTTATGCACCAAATGAGAATCGGATTGCAAACAGCATTGCATCTTTGGGTATTACCATGGCGGAATATCAGCCATTGATTGATGAGGTGGATAAGGCACGGGCAGCTTATTATGAAAAGTATACTGGCTATCCAGTTGATAATCTGGAATTGCGAGATCTGATGATCAACAGTGCCTGTCTAGGTCTGACAGGCACGGTGGACATGCTGACAGCATTTGCTGCAAAGAAATTTGATTTACAGTAGAAGAAAAATATTGTTTGCTCCGAACTGGAAAACCAGTAAAATTGTACTTTATCTTTGGTTTTTCACTGACATCATATCACAAAAATTTCACCTTTATCACACTGCATCCATTGACAAAATGCTAAAAAGATAGTATACTACCAGTATCCTATGCTACTATTATACCGTAGCATGCTTTCAATCCAATCTGCATCTTTTTAAAGGATGCGAAAAGAACGGGGGTCAACAAATGGAAGAACGAAAGCCAGACAAAAAGCCCATGATATGGTACTGGGTCATTGCTATTGCAATATTCATTATTTTGAATATGTTCGTATTTCCAAAAATTATGCAGCACAGTGTAGAGGAAGTCGGATATGATACCTTTATCCAAATGATGGAAGACAAAGAAATTGGTTCGGTTGAAGTAGAAAGTACACAGATTACTTTCACCAACAAAGACGAAACCCAATATTACAAAACCGGCGTATTAGACGATCCAGATTTGGTCAACCGCCTATATGCATCCGGTGCAAAGTTCCAGAGTGAAATTGTCAGTACAGTTTCTCCCATTACGTATTTTCTGGTCAGCTATCTGATTCCGATTGTGTTATTTATTCTGATTTTCCGGCTATTTACCAAAAAGATGGGCAACCGCTCCGGCGGAAACTCCATGATGTTCGGTATGGGCAAGAGCAATGCAAAAATCTATGTCAAGTCTACCACTGGCATTAAATTTGCAGATGTTGCCGGAGAAGAAGAGGCAAAGGAATTGCTGACAGAAATCGTAGACTTTTTACACAAACCGGAACGCTATCAGGAAATTGGTGCGTCTATGCCGAAGGGAGCCCTTCTGGTAGGCCCACCGGGTACTGGTAAAACCCTGCTGGCAAAAGCCGTTGCTGGAGAAGCAGAGGTACCATTCTTTTCGATTTCCGGTTCGGAATTTGTAGAAATGTTTGTGGGCATGGGTGCGGCAAAGGTACGAGACTTGTTCAAACAGGCAGGCGAAAAAGCACCCTGTATTGTTTTCATTGACGAGATTGATGCCATTGGTAAAAAGCGAGAAAGCGGACAATTCGGCGGCAACGATGAACGGGAACAGACGCTGAACCAGCTCCTGACGGAAATGGATGGCTTTGACGGTTCCAAGGGCGTTGTCATTCTGGCAGCCACCAACCGTCCAGAGTCGCTTGATCCGGCATTGCTGCGTCCGGGACGATTTGATCGCAGAATCCCTGTAGAACTGCCTGATTTACAAGGCAGAGTCGAAATCCTAAAGGTACATGCAAAGAAAATTAAGATTGCCCCCAACGTGGACTTTCAGGCAATTGCAAGAACGGCTGCCGGTGCATCTGGTGCAGAACTTGCAAACATTGTCAACGAAGCCGCTCTGCGTGCGGTACGAATGGGCAGAAAATCTGCCACACAGGAAGATATGATGGAGAGCGTAGAAGTGGTCATTGCCGGCTATCAGAAAAAGAGCCGTGTGCTCTCCAACAAAGAAAAGTTGATTGTCGCCTATCACGAAGTGGGACATGCTCTTGTGGCAGCATTGCAGTCACAATCTGCACCGGTGCAAAAAATCACGATTATTCCAAGAACCTCCGGTGCTCTTGGATACACCATGCAGGTGGAAGAAAACGAACGGTTCCTGATGTCTCGGACAGAGCTGGAGCATAAGATTGCTACATTGACCGGCGGACGGGTCGCCGAAGACCTCGTTTTTCATGAAATTACCACGGGGGCTTCCAACGACATTGAACAGGCAACCAAACTGGCACGGGCAATGATTAGCCAATACGGTATGTGTGATGCATTTGGCATGGTAGCACTGGAAACAAACGGTTCGCAGTATCTTGGCGGCAACACCAATTTCCTTTGCTCGCCAGAAACGCAGCGGCAGATTGACCAGACTGCTGTACAAATCATTCATACACAATACGAACGGGCAAAGGCAATGCTACAGGACAATATGGCAAAGTTACATGAAATTGCAAAGTTCCTATATGAACATGAGACGATTACAGGCGAAGAATTTATGCATATCCTGACGCAGCCGATTTCTCAGCTGCCGCAACAAGAAACGGAGGGAACAGTATGATAAATACAGCAGAACAGATGGCAGTGATTACAAAACGTGCCTTGTTTACACAGAAAATTGATTTGGTATCCCGCACCAGTCAAATTGCCGCAGACTGTGACAGCGGCTGGCGTATCCAGACAGAGGAGGAAGATGAAAAATGCTTTGACCGATTGGAATTGCTGGAACTGATTTCTCTGGATGAAGTCTGCAAATTAGAGCCAGACTTTTCCCGTATTATGGAACAGCTAGAGGAGCAGACTTATTGCATGGTAAATGGTCGGTTTGAGCCAGATAATATGCCAAAATATTCTGACTAAACTCAGGCAGTACAATTGATTTAAAAAGCAGATATACCAGAATGGTAATGCATTTATCCGCACAGAAACTGAAATTTACCCCTGCTATACCGGATGGATGGAATGGGAACAACATGCAACTTCCGGTGACATCTGGCTGACCTTGCAAGAACTCATTGACCCAACAGAAATCACAGAGGCTTGGTATCAGGGTCAACAAGGTTTATCAAAAGTAAAGAATCTATGATAACAAGAAAAATGCAGCAAGGAAACGATTCCCTGCTGCATTTTTTTGTTCAGTCAATCGCAGTTACCGTAAAACCAGCATCGGTCACTGCTTTTTTCAAGATGTCATCTGCAATCGGTTCGGACAGTGTTACTGTAGCTGTTTGCTTTTTCAGATTCACTTTTGCAGTAACACCATCCAGTGCTTCCAGTGCTTTGGTAACAGAAGCAACACAATGCATACACATCATGCCATCAATGGTGAGTTGTCTTTTGACTTTCTTTTCAAACATAAACATTCCCCCTGTATCTTTTTCACATATAGTATAACATATTATA
>DYCW01000440.1 GCA_019417865.1 Ruminococcus sp.
TCTGTGGAGCGGTCTTCCAACAGAATGCGTTCCGCTGAAATGCCCTTTGCCAGTAAGTATGTTTTCATTGCCTGTGCCTCGGAGATGTCCTCTCCAGCACCCTTTCCGCCGGAAACGATGCACTGTACTTCTGGATGTGCCTGCAAATATGTGCTGGCAGCCTCTAAGCGGCGTTGCAGCATCAGGCTGGGAATTGTCCCCTTGACCTTACAGCCCAATACCACCACTGTACAAGGTGTTTCTGGTGGGTTTTGATAATATTGTGCCATGCGGACAGAACAGAATCCGGCAAAGCCGATGCCAGCCGCAAGCAACAGTGTCAGTACACTGAGCAGGATTTTTCCACTGGTCATCTGCCAGAGTGTTTGCAGCAGGTGAAACAGTGGTTTATGAAAAAGCGTTGCCAGAAAACAACAAACAGCAGCTGCCATTCCGAACAGATTGCCGGCGTTAAAAATGTGTAAGAAAATCGGTGCCAGAAATACCAGAAACAATCCGGCTTCGATGGCAAGCAAAAGAACGTAACAACAGGTGCGAATTTGCATGAAACTCCCTCACTTTAAAATATAGTTGGTTACCCCGCCTTGCAGCCCGAAACTGCGGGAGGCAATGCGGGCGTGTTGAAAGTCTTTCCGTACCAGTTTTTGCAGAGCTTGTCCGCTGTGAAAGCCATGAATGACTTCGATTTCTGTCACAGATGCCGGGCAGCTTTGCAGTACTTGCCGCAGCTTTGCCCGTGCTTCTGCAACGGACAGACCGTGTAAGTCTATCGTAATCACATGACTGGGACGGTAGACTGTCGGTGATTTTAGTGGCTTCTGTTGTTTCAAGAAGGATTCGCCTCCTTTACATCCGCTGCCAGCTGTTCTGCTTCTGCATAGGATTGCAATTGATAGCACCTTGCTCGGAACGCCGCTGCTCCATGCAGTCCGCTGATATACCAGGCAGCATGTTTTCGTGCCTCCCGAATGGCAAGTTCCGGCGGTTTGCCGTCTGCCATCTTCAGAATCAGCCGGATATGATACAACATCGTATCCATTTTTTCTTCCAATGTAGGCTTTTGATAGGGCTTTCCTGTCATCGCTGCTGCGATTTCAGAAAAGACAAATGGGTTGCCATAACTGCCACGCCCCACCATGACAAGATCGCATCCGGTCTGTTCATACATTTGAAAACAGCTTTCTGCATTTGTGACATCACCATTTCCGATAACTGGAATCGAAACGCTCTGTTTGACTTGTCGGATGATATCCCAATCTGCTTTTCCTGCATACAGTTGGGTTTTGGTTCTGCCGTGTACAGCCACAGCAGCCGCACCGGCTTGCTCCATTTTTTGAGCAAAAGCGACTGCATTGCGGCTGTTCTCATCCCAGCCTGCACGGAATTTTACTGTAACCGGAACAGGCGAAACGGACACGGCAGCCCGTACCAGGTCAGCGGCAAGGTCTGGTTTTTGCATGAGAGCAGAGCCAGCACCAGTAGCAACGACTTTGTGTACTGGACATCCCATATTGATGTCAATCCAATCCGGCTGGTAGGGCAGGACAATTTGTACCGCTTTTGCCATAAACGCCGGTTCGCTGCCTGTCTCTTATACACATCTCCGAGCCC
>DYCW01000441.1 GCA_019417865.1 Ruminococcus sp.
AAAAGGAGTTGCGGATTGGATTCTACATTATAAACTGTATAAGTATAATAGGCAACATATATTTCAGAATCCATTTTTTCTTCTGTTGTAGTTAGCATAATAGAGTGTAAAATCGGAATCTCGGTAACAAAAATTCTCAAGGATTCTGGAAATTTAATTTTCAGTTTTTTCCAATAGGAAATACATTGTTCCGTTTTGATATAATATCGATTTTCACTCTTCATATGATCTCCGATCTCCCATCGTTTTTCCTCGGAATTAATTAAAATAGAAAGCTTCCCTCCACGTTCCAAAAAATCAATCATTGCAGTATTCTGCTGCTCATCGTTGACTAACTGTAATCCTACTTGTGTTATAATTTCAATACTTTTCACTCTAGGATTTCGAAATGCATAAAAGTAAAAACAAAATCTACGATTCCTTTGTTCAAAAAGAGAGTTATTCTCGTGTGCTTGGACAGAGGTCGTTTGAATTGTTTCTTTTTTCAACTTATTTTCATGCAGCATAGAAATTCGAAACAGTAATACCAAAAAGGGCAGCATCTGCTCTGTTTCGGCATAATGCACTACTTGTTGCTTGATTTCCGGATGAATGACACCATCATGTTCCAAAACTGTTAAAAAAGAGGTTTTCATAACATGTAATTTTAATGGTTCTAAAAGTGGAATAATATTTTCCCCGAAATGCGTCATTATCCGAGATTCTTCCGCAGAAGCAAATTTATCCTTCACAATTCGAGGTAAATTGATTTTATTGCTTTTCAATTTGCTCACGGTATCACTGCGAATTGTAAACCAGCTTCTCGTTTCCTTATCCAAAATGGCATCAAAAATCAAATTGCAAAATTCCTCATCATTCATAGAAGAATCTTTCACCGTGTTTTTTAAAATACGAAAAAAAGTTCCAAAATTCATAGCATTCATACTTTTCCTCCCCATTGGTGCAGAACAAGCATTCCTTTGCAAAAATGTGCAACTTTCAGCAAACTTTCAGCAAAGGAATGCAAAATATTACAGTGGATTTTCAGGTTCTGCTTATGATAAAATAAAAATGGAGATGGAAATGGTAAAATTGTTTATCGCAAAGACATTATACCATGTTTCAGGGAAAAATGCAAGTTTTTCGGAAAAATTAATTTCTTTCTCTTCACCTGAAACAAATTTTTCTGAATGAACTTGCACAATCAGAAAGGAGTATGTATTTTTTATGGTCAAACAAAATGTTATGAAATGGATTGTGGCTGTTTTATCATTCATCATGATTATATTGATGACACTATCTCTATTTCCGATAAAAGCGTCTGCAATTTGTTGCTGTAAAAATAATTTTAACAAAGCGGCATATGCTGGAAAGCTCACTGGAAATGTTGCACACGATGTTGCAATTATAGCAGCATCACAGGATAAAAGAACTGGTGCACAATTTGGTTATAAAGGCATTGACTATAAGGCATGGTGTGATGAATTTGTAGCAGATTGTATGGAATTAGGAGGTGCATCATCACTCTCTGCTCATGCTGGTTCAGCTCAAGATTATTACGATACATTAGTAAAAAAAGGAGCCGAAAAAGTTAGTGCCTCAAAAGCACAAGTAGGCGATATTGCTTTTTCATATAATGGCAGTCGATATGGTCATGTTGAAATTATTTATTCAATTTCAGGTGGTACCATCCTTACTGTTGGTGGAAATATCTATGGTGTTACTGGTTATGATTGCAGTACTGGTGTTTGTTATAAAAGGAGTAAAGCAGGACAAAAATACTTTAGTTTAGATGCAATTCTTCATCCAAACTATGAAAGTCTTTCTCCTCAAAAACAACTTTCCTCCATCTCCATCTCAACCGCCGCAAGTAAAACTCAATATTGGAGATATGAGCAACCGAACACAAACGGTCTGGTACTAAAGGCAACTTATTCAGACAAATCCACTAAAACAATCACATCTGGCTACAAAGTCACATTTGATGCCACGGAAGTGGGAACTCGTCCCGTTAATATCTCTTATACAGAAAATGGTGTCACAAAAACGACATCCTATAATGTGACAGTAGTCCAACCATTTTATGGAGAAGGTACAGCAAGCAGCCCCTATCAGATTTCTAGTGCAGAAGATCTATTCCGCTTGGCAAATGTTACAAACAATCCCACAAATTATAACAATGCTTATGGGAAATTGAACTATATCCAGACAAATGATATCAATCTGGAAAGTCAGCCATTTACACCAATCGCCAAGTACTGGACAGGAACAACTTATGATATCAATTATGTATTCGATGGTACTTACAATGGAAACTATCACAAAATTACAAATCTGATGGTCAATGGAAGTAATCCCTATCAAGGTTTATTCGGCCATGTGCATAACAATGGTGTCGTTGAAAACCTCAGTGTCAGCGGTACTGTCAGCGGCACAGAGAGTGCAGTAGGAGGAATTGCCGGAGAAGTGGTATATGGCGGTATCATTCGGAACTGTGATTTTACAGGAAGTGTCACTGCCAATGAAGCAGTCGGCGGCATTGTTGGCTCTGTTTGGGGCGGTGCAACCATTGAAAGCTGCTATAGCAACGCAGTTGTATCAGCATCCGAATACAGAGCTGGCGGCATTTTAGGCTGGGCGAATATCGGTGTAGATGAAAATTCTACCAATGCGGTAATTCAAAACTGCTATTCCTGCGGAACTGTCAACGGCAGCAATAGTGGTGCTATCTGCGGTGATTATCAAACTGCATCCGATAATGCAAGTGTTTTCTTTGTTGATAATTGCTATTATCTCGATACTACTTGTGATGGTGCTGTCAATAATAGCCTATCCGGTGGCTGTACGGCATTGGATACAGAAGCCCTGAAAACAGCAGCAGAACAGTTAGGTGCTCCATTTGTAAATAGCATAGAAGGCGTCAACGACAGCTATCCAGTATTTGAATGGCAAGGACAGCCTTATGCTTTTCAGGGCAGCGGAACAGAATCTGATCCGTATTTGATCACAAGTGCGGAAGAACTGAAGGCGATGCGAGATCTGGTAAACAGTACATATTTCAATCCGATTTATGGTCATGCTTACTATCGGCAGACCGAAGATATTACGCTACAGAAAAATGAATCCTGGACACCAATTGGTTTGGGCTATGATGGCGTAGATGGAAGCGGTGACTATAACTATCAAACCAGAATGTTCTATGGTGTCTATGACGGCAATCAACATACAATTTATGATTTAACAGTCAAGAAGAATTATAAGTATGCTGGTATGTTCGGATACATCAGAGGTGATCAGGCGGTCGTCAAGAATTTGGCGGTTGTTGGAACGGTCTATACGAGAGAATCGTCAGAAGGTGGCGGTTGTGCCGGCGGCATCACAGGTGGTGTACATTATGGTGCAACCATTGAAAACTGTGCTTTCATTGGTAATGTTACGGGTAATCTATATGCAGGCGGCATTACGGGTACCATCTGGATGGGCGGTTCCGTTCGAAATTGCTATCATATTGGGAATTGTAATTCCAATCAGAATACCGGCGGTATTTCTGGTACAATTCGATTCAACAATTTAACGACAACAGAAGCTCGCATTGAAAATTGCTATCATGCTGGTGGGAAAATGAATGGTTCTATTTCGGGCAGCATTGCTGGAGACTGTATTCCAGGCAATAATGGCATAACCAACACTATTATTCTGAACAATTGCTATTCAGAAGATGGTTCAGCAACTTTGACCGCACTAGAGAATGCGACTTCAGATAATACCTCCATTCTTTCTACAGAATTAATGAAGGGAATTGCAATGGATCTGGGAACTCCATTTGTGGATAATTCAGATGAAACACTTTACAGTGGTTATCCGGTATTTGAATGGCAGATTCCAAAGCCCTGCAAAGGGGATGTAAATCAAGATCATACAATCACAGTAATAGATGCTGTGCTCTTACAAAAATATCTTCTGCGGAGAGAAACGCTGACAGAAGAACAATTTCAACTGGCAGACTGGAATGAAGATGGAGCAATCAATGTAGTGGATCTGATGTTTTTGAAACGTGCATTGATCACAGATTAAAAAGGGTTTTACACTTCTCCAAGTGATAACCATGCAGCAGCAGGTGGATGCAGAAAGAATCCTATTCTGTATTCCCCTGCATTTGCTGCATTTTTTATTGGAAAGAAATCATACTGCAATCAATTTGACTTTTTCACCTCTGTGTGCTATAATAAAAATCATATGATAGTCGTTTGACCATGCAGGGGATTCGTAGTCGTTTCTGATCCTGAAAGCAGGTTTCGCCTTGCATCAAAAATAATATCCCCGGAGGAAACAGCATGAATATTGAACTCTATGCAATGCGTCTACCCGATATATCTGTACCAGATGCCGTACCGGAAACATTATATATCCGTACAAAAGGAACGGTCATCCGAAACGAAAACAGTCTGCAAATGGCATACGACAGCGTACTCTCTTTTGATACATGGTTTGGCTGCTTCGACTACATGCAATGGCAAAAAAATACCATTGTCACAACACCGATTGCCTGTTTTCAGATAAAAGGTACAATGCTAATACAGTGCTTTATACGAACAGAACATAGTGTTTCCATGCTCTATGAACAAACAATAACCGGTGATGGAATACATCCACAGGTATTTCCCTTTTCCCTTTCCAACTTACCAGAAAATGGATTTTTGTATTTTCAGCTCCAGGCAAAATCGGAGCACTGTCAATTTTTCAGTGGCTGCTATCTGGCGGATGTACCTGTATTATATCCTATCAAGTTAGCTGCTGTCATCTGTACACATCAGAGAGAGGAATGGGTCGCTCGTACAATACAGCAGTTCTTTCAATGGCAAGCGGAACATCATAAACTTCCATTGACCATTTTTCTCATTGACAATGGGCAAACGTGGACAACGGATAAGCTACCACAAACAGAACAGATCCAGCTATTCCACAATCAAAATACCGGCGGTAGCGGCGGTTTTACCCGTGGAATGCAGGAGGCTTTACAGCAAGCAGACAATACGCATATCTTATTGATGGATGATGATATCATTGCTGACTGGAACGGCATCGCTCGAACCGTTGCGTTTCTCTCCGTCTGCAAACCAGAACTGCGGGAAACACTTACTGTTGGCGGAACAATGATGGACATGATGCAGCCAGCTGTCCAGTTTGAAGCTGGTGCATACTGTAAAAACCGCTGTCTGACCGGCATACAATCACAGGCTGACCTGACAGATGTAAATGCTTTACTCGCACGTGTGACGCCATATCCGACAAACTATGCAGCATGGTGGGCATGTTTTCTACCAGTTGCTGCGGTAAAAAAAACCGGTCTGCCAATGCCGTTTTTTATCAAAATGGATGACGTAGAATATGCTCTACAAATGCAACAAACGGTGGTTATGATGACAGGCGTTTGTGTCTGGCACGAAAATTTCTACTTGAAATATGCTCCCTGGAACGAGTATTATATTACCCGAAATGGCTGTATCACCTATGCAATGCACGGACAAGCTGGCAATCCGCTGTCTGTTACCAAAGAACTTTGGAGCACAGTTCTACGATTGCTTTTACTATATCGTTATGATACAGCAGATTTTGTGCTGCAAGGGTATCATGACTTTTTACGTGGCTGGTCTTGGCTTGCAGAAACCGATGCGATACAGCTACATCAAGCACTGCTATTGCAGCAGGAAGCTGGAACAGAACAATTTTCTATGGATGTCAATGACGTTCCGGCAGGCATTCCGCATATTCCATTTTTTCATGCAACTGTTGCAGACTGCAAAAAGCAGGATTCCGTTTTTTTATTCCATCCTTTTACGAAAAAAGGTATATTGGCAAAACGAAATAAACGCCGATTTTTCCGTACCTTAGGGCATATGACAGGAATTTCTGTTCGACTGCTATTTGCCTACCGCCGAACCGTTCGAGGTTATCAACAACATCGAGAAATCCTTTGCAGCGATACTGCATGGCGGCATCGAAATAAGGGAAAAAATTAAAAATGAATTTTTCGTTTCTAATTTTAAATTTAAAAATAAATTTCCATAGCATATTAACTTTCCATTGTTGACAAGCAGTGCGGATTATAGTATAATAATGTGGTATTTTAAAAAGAAACATTGTATTTTTGCTTCGGATTTGACATACTGTAAACGGTGGAAATTTGATTTCCCGCTAATTACAGGAAAAAGAGAGGAGTCATCCATATGAATAAGCAACGAATTTGTGCTGCTGTACTCTCTACTGCGGTATTGAGTGCAATGATTGGATGCGGACAGAAAAATGAAATTGATCAGTCCGTTCCAGATACCATCATTGAAATCGCAAAAACCACTTCTTCGACTTCTGCCACTTCCAATGATCCTTATCAAACAACATCCAGCACGTCTGGTAGCAACGGCAGCAATACCAGCAACATCTCTGCCAGCAGTTCTGTTTCCAACACTACTGTCGTAACTACAATTCATTATGCTGGTAACCCAAACCTGACGGTTCGAAAAACAGCTGCGGTTATTCCAGAAACGCAGCCTGTCACACAGACAACCGTCGCTACTGTTCCAGTCACAGAACCCCCCCTTACGGAAGCCCCTGTGACAGAAGCACCATTGGAAACAGTTACAACGATTGGCTCACTGATCGCACCAAATGGTATGTTTGCAGAAGATGATATGCGGTTTACCTTTGAAGGCATTTCGATTAAGCCAGGAGACGACAGTGTAGCATTCTGCACAGCCATGCAGGAAAAAGAATTCACTGAAAATAGATGGACTGATGAGAATGGAATTACCTTTATTTCCTATGATGACCTTGGTTTGAAACTGGAACTGATTAATAACGATGAAAGAATCAAGGCAATTACCATTTCTGGAACAGCTGTTGCTACAGAAAAAGGTATTCATGTGGGTTCTACTCCAGACCAAGTAAAAGATGCCTACGGGCCACATCTTGAAGAAGCAATCTATCATTACTCATTTGATAGTAATGGGGATGGTGAAAATGACTATCAATTGAACATTACATTTGACAGTAATAGTCTCGTCAGTGAAATTGTATATTGCTATCTCACAACCGGATAAATCTTACAATAAAATTATTAAGAAAAGAAAAGGCAGCTTGCAAGATTGCAGACTGCCTTTTCTGTATTCATTCGTCTCAGAGAAAATAACCATTCTTATGCCTGTTTCAGCATATCCAGAATGGTATTCTTCGGAACTGCTCCCACATTCTGTGTGACCACCTTACCATCTTTCCATACCACTAATGTTGGAATGCTCATTACACCGAATTTTTGTGCCAGTTCGGGTGCTTCATCTACATCTACCTTACAAATTTGGTAGTCGCTGTTTTCTTCTGCAATTTCATCCACCAATGGTGAAACCATTCTGCATGGTCCACACCATGCTGCATAAAAATCAATCAAAACCGGCTTGTTGGTTTGCAAAACCACTGTTTCAAAATTATCATTCGTTACCTTGATCGCTGCCATCTTCTTCATCCTTTCCTATTGTATCTTTGTACTTATAATAAAGCATACAGTGACAGTATCCCTCGAAATCTGGATCGACAATCTGTGCACGAAATTCCTTGCAAATACATTTGTTTTCTTCTGTTCGTTCCATTCGACAAGGACAGTACCCATCTTTTTTCTTGAGTCCCTCTTTGATTGCTTTCACCAATTCTATATCTGTATTCAGTCGAACACCCATACTGTCACGCTCCGTTTCATTGGATTTTGCTTCTATAAGCATACAACATTTGTAAGAATTTTGCAAGTGTTTTGTGTGTCTTTTTTATCTTTTAGCGTGATTTTTATTTTACTTTGATTAAAAAGCCAAACCTTTAATGATGTGATGCAGAAATAGCAGAAAGCTTCTTTGAAAATGCCTGTTTGCCTGCATAACAAGCAGTTCCCAGCAGAGAACGATCAATTCGCAGCAAACGATTGTACTTTGCCACACGTTCCGTTCGGCAGGGGGCACCGGTTTTAATTTGTCCAGAACCCATCCCAACAGAAAGATCTGCAATGGTAGTATCTTCTGTTTCACCCGAACGATGCGAAACAATTGCTGTATAACCAGCATGATGTGCCGTTTGGATGGCAGAAATCGTTTCGGAAACTGTTCCAATTTGATTCAGTTTGATCAAAATCGAATTGCCGCAGCCAGTGGAAATTCCCTTTTCCAACCGCTTCTGATTGGTGACAAACAAATCATCCCCTACCAACTGTACCCGATTGCCAAGCTGTGTGGTCAGCTTCTTCCAACCTGTC
>DYCW01000442.1 GCA_019417865.1 Ruminococcus sp.
AAGGTAGGAGATACCATTCCCAAGGAAGTATATCTCACAGAAGCCGATCAAAAGGCAAGTACTCTTACTTCCAAGGAATTTACAGTATCTTATGAGGGCAACAAAGTTACCTTCCCAGTTCCAAATCCAGATTATATTTCTGAAGAAGAAACTCCTGATGAAAAGAAAACTCTGGATACGGAAGAAGTGAATGCAACCGTTACGAATAAAGACATCGATGCAAATATGAATTACATCGAGTACACAAAGACAGTTACGACAGGAGATGTGGCAGTTCCAGTAGAAGGTGTTCCTGTTACAGTTGGTCTGTTTAAGGAAGCAACAAAAGAAACAGCAGGTGCGGTTTCCGATGCAGACGGCAACTATTATGTAGAGGCTGGAGAAGTACAGAAATTTGAAACCGGTGCAGATGGCACGATTAGTGGCAAGTTTGAGAATCTTGATTTGACAGAAACCATAACAAACGAAGATGGAACTACAACGGAAAAGCCGATTGCTTACTATGTATTTGAAATGGATGACGAAAATCAACCAGTCTTCAATGGTTCTGTGATTGAAATTAACTACGAGAACTATGAAGTTTCTTATCCGGGCGGCAATCAGGTTGTCCTGACAGAAAATATTGCAGGTCAAGTACAGATTGCAAACCATCATACCACTGAGGTCGTTCTGAGCTTTACAAAGACAGATGTCAATGGCGATTCGTTTGCTGATGCAAACATGAAAATTACAGACTCTGATGGGAAAGTGGTTGCAACATGGAATACAACAGAGCAAAACCCATATACAACCACCACATTAGAAGATGGCAGTTACGTGCTGACAGAAGATGCAAAGACAGGCTTTGCATCCGTATCTATTCCTTTTACCGTTAAGGACAGCTATATTACAACATCGACAACAGAGGAAGCAACAAACGAAAAGTATTACACTCTTTCTGCAACAGGCATTACAGTTATGAACCGTTCTGTTGTCAATGTAAGCAAGCAGGATTTTGCTAAAGCAGGGGAAGAACTGCCGGGTGCATTTATCACGATTACCAATAACGATGGAAAGTCAATTGGTTCTGTGACGCTGAAAAGAGGCAAAGACACTCTGACAAATGAACGGACACAATTTACAGAAGATGCTACTGGTATCCAGGTAAAACCGGATGATGAAACAGTTGTTGAAATAGACACAACAAATTGCAGCTATTATGCAGTTTCCGGTTCTGTTCTGGGCTTCTATTCTGGCAGTGAAAAGACTGTTATCACAGGCTTGCCGGATGGCAGCTATACCATGAAGGAAGTGGCTGCACCGAACGGTTATGTAACACTGGAAACCACACTGGACTTTACAATCACAGATGGTGTGGTGAGCAGTGAAAACAGCGATGGGCACTATACAGTGACTTCAGCAACAGAAAATACTGAAAACCTGATTGTGATGAAGGATGATGCACAGTCCAAGTTGACCATCGGCAAATACGACATCACAGGGAAAACGGAAGTAGCTGGTGCCACACTCAGGCTGGAAGCAAATGGAACACCTGTTGATTGGGACAAGGTAACACTGAAAGGCAGCGAGGATGTTGAGGCTGTTATGGATGAAGAGAACGAGTCCAAGCGAATCGGTATTCAGTGGACATCTGGTAACACCGCAGCAGAGATTCAAGGCTTGCCGGATGGTAGTTACATCTTGGAAGAAACTGCTAACGGTAAAACCTTTGAAGGTACAACCGAAGTCGATGGAAAAACAGTTGCTAAGACTTATGAGATTGTTGATGGTTCCATGACCTTTATACTGAAAGATGGTGTCATTATATCAACAATAAACCCAACAACCCCATCTACTACTAAAAGCTACTACATCGACGAAAACAACACGACCATTAAGGTTTGTGATGCAGTAAAGGAAGAAAAACTGCTTATCTCAAAGCAAGGTATAGGCAGTGCAGAAGTTTCTGATGCAGAGATGACCTTTAGCAAGGTGTCTGTTGATGCGACTGGTGTAGTTTCTGAGGATACTTCTTTTGAAGCCATTGAATGGACATCAGAAGAAGGGAAATCCAAGGAAATCGATACGACAAATTATGCAGACGGCTATTATCTGCTGCATGAGAAAGTAGCACCAGATACTTACACGCTGGCAACTGACATTTATGTCAAGTTGGAAGGCGGTAAGATTACTGGCGAATACACATTGAAAGCAGACAACACGCTGGGAGAAGTGACAGATGGTACGCATATTGACAAGACTGCCAATAAGATTACCATGACTGATACACTGTCTGTGATCAATATCAGCAAAAAAGAAGTCGCTGCAGCAAGTGCAGAACTGCCAGGTGCAAAACTGACCTTGACACTGGATACCACAACTGCTGAAGCATTGAAAAATGTAACAGTCAGCGGTGGCGGTACAAATGTTACGAAAAGTGATAATAGTATCTCTTGGACTTCTGGCGAGGAACCTGTAATCCTGACTGGTTTACCGGATGGTACCTATATTTTGGAAGAAGTGGCAGTACCGGAGGATGAAGAGGGTAATGAAACACATGTCAAGGCAGAAAATATTACCTTTACCATTGAAAATGGTATTGTAAAAACCATTATCATTAAGGATAAAGACAATTATCGGGATGATGATAATGTGGTACCAGGTACAGCCGTTGTTATGCGTGATGCAACCACAACAACTACTACCACTACCACAACCACTACCACGACTACTACCCAAACCGCTGTCATTGCAAAGAAGGACATCAATGGCACAGAAGTGACGGGTGCAACCTTGCGGGTATATCATACCGAAGTGGTAACAGATGAATCCGGTGCACCTGTAACAGGGGAAAATGGTCAGACAGTAACAGAAGTTGTTGTGGATGACGAATGGACATCTGGAGAAGATGGTGAAACACATACCGTAACCGGTTTGAAGGCTGGCGTAAACTACGTGCTGGAAGAAACCATTGCACCAGATGGCTATATCAAGGCAAGTGATATTACCTTTAGCATAGATGCAGAGGGTAATGTTACCAGCGATAACTTAGATCAAGATGGAAAGACCATCTTGATGGAAGACGACTTTACAAAGGTTGAAATTACTAAGCAGGATGCAGATGGTAATCCGCTTCCAGATGCAGTATTGCAGATTCTGGATAAGGATGGAAATATCGTAAAGGATAAGGACGGCAAGGACTTAGAGTGGACATCGTCTGAAACAGAAACAACATGGTCAATAAAAGGCATACTGAAAGCAGGCGAAACCTATACGCTGCATGAAGAAAATGCACCGGATGGTTATGCGTATGCAGAAGATGTAACCTTCACAGTCAACAAAGACGGTAAGGTACAGACGATTGTCATGAAGGATGATGTGACCAAGGTAAGCATCAGCAAGCAGGACATCACTGGCGATCAGGAAGTACCGGGAGCAACCCTGCAAGTGATTGACAAAGACGGCAATGTAGTAGAAGAATGGACTTCTACCGATCAGCCGCACGAAATTGAAGGGAAATTGAATGCACGCGAAACCTATACGCTGCATGAAGAAAATGCACCAGACGGTTATGCGTATGCAGAAGATGTGACCTTCACAGTCAACAAAGACGGTAAGGTACAGACGATTGTCATGAAGGATGATGTGACCAAGGTAAGCATCAGCAAGCAGGACATCACTGGCGATCAGGAAGTACCAGGAGCAACCCTGCAAGTGATTGACAAAGACGGCAATGTAGTAGAGGAATGGACTTCTACGAATCAGCCACACGAAATCGAAGGGAAATTGAATGCAGGCGAAACCTATACGCTGCATGAAGAAAATGCACCAGACGGTTATGCATATGCAGAAGATGTGACCTTCACAGTCAACGAAGACAATTCTGTAACAGAAGTTGTCATGAAGGATGATGTGACGAAGGTAAGTATCAGCAAGAAGGCTCTGACTGGTTCGGAGGAACTGGCAGGAGCAGAACTGGAACTGTACTATGTAACAGAAAATGCAGCTGGTGAAACAGTAGAAACACTGGTTGACAGTTGGACTTCTACCAATGAAGCACATGTGATCCACGGGGAATTGATTGCCGGTGGTACTTATAAGTTGGTAGAAACCACAGCCCCAGATGGCTATCAGGTTGCAGAAGCTGTGACATTCACAGTCAACAAGGACAGTACTGTAACAGAAGTGACCATGCGTGACGCAGCAGAGGGCGAAATCGGCATTAGCAAGCAGTCTATCAATGGCACAGAGGAATTGGAAGGGGCAACCCTCAAGATTACAGATGCAGCTGGTAAGACTGTAGAAGAATGGGTATCCGGTCAGACTGCAAAGGTTGTAAAACTGGATGCAGGCACCTATACTCTGACAGAAGAAAGGGCACCGGACGGCTATGTGGTTGCGGAATCCATTATCTTTACAGTAGATGCAAAGGGCAATGTTACCATTGATGGTACAGATGCAGGCGGTAAGGTTGTCATGAAGGATGACACCACAAAGGTCAGCATCAGCAAACAGGACATCACTGGCAGTAAGGAAATACCGGGTGCAAAACTGGAGATCCTTGACAAGAATGGCGAAGTGATAGAAGAATGGACTTCTACCACAGAGAAACATCTCATCGAAGGCAAGTTGACTGCGGGAGAAACCTACACGCTGAAGGAAACCAATGCACCGGATGGCTATGCGTATGCAGAAGATGTAACCTTTACTGTTGATGAAACTGGCAAGGTAACAGAAGTTGTGATGCAGGATGACGTGACGAAGGTGACCATCAGCAAGCAAGATATCACTGGCGATGCAGAACTGCCGGGAGCAACCTTACAGGTACTTGATCAGGACGGCGAAGTGGTAGAGGAATGGATTTCCACTAACAAGCCGCACGAAATCAATGGCAAGTTGATTGCAGGTGAAACCTACACGCTGCATGAAGAAAATGCACCGGATGGCTATGCGTATGCAGAAGACGTAACCTTTACCGTTGACAAGACGGGTAAGGTGACAACCGTTGTCATGAAGGATGGTGCAATTGATATTACCATCAGCAAGCAGGACATCACCAGCGGAGCAGAACTGCCGGGAGCAACCTTGCAGATTCTGAATCAGGATGGCGAGGTCGTAGAAGAATGGATTTCAACTGATCAACCGCATCTGGTGACAGTGGATCTGATCGCAGGCGAAACCTATACTTTGAAGGAAACCAATGCACCGGATGGCTATGCATATGCAGAAGAAATTCAGTTCACCATTGATGAAGCCGGAAAGGTGGTAGCAGACGCTTCGAATCTCGACGAAAATGGTACCATCGTGATGAAGGATGATGTGACGAAGGTGACCATCAGCAAGCAGGATATCACCGGTGACAAGGAAGTACCGGGAGCAACCTTGCAAGTGATGGACAAGAACGGCGAAGTGGTAGAAGAATGGACTTCCACCGATCATCCGCACGAAATCAATGGCAAACTGACCGCAGGCGAAACTTACACCTTGAAGGAAACCAACGCACCAGACGGCTATGCGTATGCGGAAGAAATTACTTTCACCGTTGACAAGACGGGTAAGGTAACAGAAGTTGTGATGCAGGATGATGTGACAAAGGTTTCCATCAGCAAAAAGACCTTAACTGGTTCGGAGGAACTGGCAGGAGCAGAACTGGAACTGTACTATGTAACAGAAAATGAATCTGGCGAAACGGTAGAAACACTGGTTGAAAACTGGACCTCGACCGACCAGCCGCACGAAATCAACGGCGAATTGATTGCCGGCGGCACTTATAAGCTGGTAGAAATTACAGCTCCAGATGGCTATCAAGTTGCAGAAGCTGTGACATTCACAGTCAACAAGGACGGCAGTGTTACACAGGTTACGATGCGTGACGCAGCAGAGGGCGAAATCGCTATCAGCAAGCAGTCCATCAATGGTACGGATGAATTGGAAGGGGCAACCCTCAAGATTACAGATGCAACAGGCAAGACTGTAGAAGAATGGGTATCCGGTCAGACTGCCAAGGTTGTAAAGCTGGATGCAGGCGAATATACCTTGACAGAAGAAACCGCACCAAATGGCTATGTCGTTGCAGAGTCGATTGCATTCACAGTCGATGAAAGTGGTAAGGTTACTATAGACGGCAAGGATGTCGGCGGTATCATTATCATGAAGGACAATACCACAAAGGTCGGTATCAGCAAGCAGAATATCACCGGCAGCAAGGAAATCGCAGGAGCAACACTGCAAATTCTGGATCAGAACGGTGAAGTGGTAGAGGAATGGGTATCCACTACAGATGTACACCTCATCGAAGGCAAACTGACAGCTGGTGAAACCTACACGCTGAAGGAAACCAATGCACCGGACGGCTATGCTTACACAGAGGAAATCTCCTTTACAGTTGGCACAGACGGTAAGACACAGATGGTTGTGATGCAGGATGAGACCACAAAGGTCAGCATCAGCAAGCAGGATATGACAACTGGGGAAGAACTGGCAGGTGCACAGCTGGCACTGTATGACGCAGAGAATCAGCTGGTTGCAAGCTGGACGTCTACTGAACAGCCGTACTACATGGAGGGTGAACTGATTGCAGGTGCAACCTACCGCTTGGTAGAAACCACTGCTCCAGATGGTTATCTGGTTGCAGAAGACGTTACCTTTACCGTGAGCGAGGATGGTACGATTGATCGTGTTGTCATGTTGGATGAGAAGACAAAGGCGGAAATCAGCAAGCAGGATATCAGCGGTCATGAGATTGCTGGTGCCCATCTGACCGTTACTTATACAGCAAAGGACGGCACAACCTATACGCTGGATTCTTGGGTATCTGAAGAAGGCAAGTCGCACACCATCACAGGATTGCAGATTGGTACGGTTTATACTTTGACAGAAACACAGGCACCGGACGGTTATGAACTGGCAGAATCGATCTCCTTTAAGGTAGATGAAGACGGTATGCTGAATCTGGTAACATACGAAAAGGATGAGACCGGTAATATTACAGAAACCATCTATACTGTAGTTGACCAGATTATCATGGTAGACGAGGTTACAACTACGACGACCACTACAACCACAACGACCACAGAAAAACCGACGACCACTACTACAACCACTACTACCAGCACCACTACAACCAACACAACAGAAAAACCGACTACAACCACTACCATAGATACCACTACAACAGAACAGTCAACTACTACCAATACGACAGAAACCACAACCACCGTAACAGAAGTCATTACCACAACGACAGCTACCGAAACGACTGCTACAACAGAGGAAACTACAACCACCACAGAGGAAACCACCACGGAAGAGACCACTACGGAAGAGACTACCACGGTCACCACAACGGAAACCGTGATCGAAGCACATGATGTTTACTTCAGTAAGCAGGATGTTGCTGGTGCAGAAGTAGTTGGTGCAGAACTGATGGTAACTGACGAATACGGCAATGTGATTGACAGCTGGATTTCTGACGGAACGATCCATGTTGTCTATGGTTTGTACGATGCTTCTTACTACACGCTGACGGAGACGATCGCTCCGGAAGGCTATGAAGTAGCAGAGTCCATTACCTTCACACTGCGGGAAGGCGTTGTTTATACCGTTTCCTATGATGCAAACGGCTACGAAGTGCTGAGCTTCACACAGAACAACACTGTTGTCATGGTAGACCGTCTGATAGAACAGACAACAGAAACAGGACCGCATCTCACTTCCTATGACTTGTATTTCAGCAAGCGGGATCTGGCAGGTGCAGAACTGCCTGGGGCAGAACTGAGCATCGAAAGTGCATATGGTACAGTTGACAGTTGGGTATCGGATGGTTCTTATCATTTGGTAACAGGTTTGGAGGCAGATGTTGTTTACACATTTACAGAAATTTCTGCACCAGATGGCTATCTGGTTGCGGAGTCGATTGACTTTGTCATGGAAAACAGCAGAATTTATGTATATGTAAACGAGGATGGCATTGTACGGAAGAAGGAAGTAACGGATATGTTGGTTGTCATGGTTGACCAGTATGCACCAGTGACCACGACAGAACCCGAAGAAACCACTACAACAACAACGGAAACCAGCAGTGAAATGGAACAAACTACCACCACTAAAAACCAGCATGTTGGCAGCGATACACTCACTTCAACGACAACTACTACAACGACAACGACTACCGAAACCGAAACCACTACAACGACAACAGATACCGAAACCAACACAACAACTACAACGATTACCACAAATACAGATATCAGCAGCACGACAAGCAGCAGAGGTTCAAGCACAATAACGACTACAACAACTGCGAGAACAACCACCACAACCAAACGAAATTCGTCATCGTCCAGCAGTGGTTCGTCCTCTGGCGGCAGCACAGGAACGACACCAAAGACGGGCGACCGGGCACTTCCGATCTTTATCACTGGCGGTGCAGCATTCTTGATGGCAGCAGCCAGCAAGCGGAAGCGAAAGAACAAAAAGGTTTAAGTGGTTTTGACAAAAACCATTGGACAGCAGGAAGAGACCGTTTATCATTGACATAATTGTATAGACAGAGAAAAAGAGACCGTTGGCAGAAGTGTCAGCGGTCTCTTCTTTGTTTGGTTGATTTTAGGTGTAACGTACGTGCGACGAACAGGTTTATTTTGTTGGCACAGTATGTGTTGGTAGCGGTAGAATGTATTTTCATCGAACTTGTGTTAATGTTATAATATTAAAACAGCGACTAGCCTTTCGGGTAGCCGCTGTTTGGTATTTTTTATTTGCATTCTCTATTATCGATCTGAAAATGATACAGGCAGATTTGCGGATTTTCTTGCATAGTAGGTCAGGATTTCGACAGCATCCTCTACCGTGATACCGTCCAGTCTGCCCTTGGCATCACATTGCATCATCTGCCGAAACCGCATGTTACTGGATAATTTTGCCGACCTTCTTGCATAGGTGGTCAGGCAAAGTACCGCATCTTCTACCGTTACGTTGCCGTCTTCGTTGATGTCTCCCCATGTAAAATGAAAGTTTTCATAGGCATAGTCTGGATAGGTAACCACTTCTTTTTGGGAAAGTGCGTCCAGTAGCATCGCAGCCGTACAATCCAATTGTGTCTGCGTTGTGGTTCCAACAGCTGCCTGTTCCAGCAGAGCATTCGCTTGTTGTGCCAGTTCCGTTTCGCCAGCTGTCGTTGCACAGGCTGCTACAGCGGTCAGTTGGGTAGTATCCAATTCGGTTTCCTTTGGTGCCATAATGGCATGCAAATTGACGTTGTGAAAATTGCCCATATCCCCTTTCATCGTGGTAGCATCTGCCCACTTTGTACTGTTGTATTCGAGAATATAGCTTTGCCCGACCTGTGCAGAAAACTGCATGGTATAGGCAGAAGCAGTGTAATCTTCTTCGACTGTCAAATAGCCATTCTTGCCGGTTGCGGTTTGCAGGGACAGAACCACAGAAAATCGGTCTCCTTTTTGCAGCGGTATGGGTTCTGGCAGGGTGATTTCCTGATAGCCAAAATAGCCGGAATGACCGGTTGTTTCTAACAGCAAGTCGCCGTCTGTCGGGTCATCTGTGTCGTCCTGCAAGTGGTAGATCTGAATGGTATACTGTGGATTTGCACCATTGGCACTGCACTGGTAAAATCCCACACGGGAGAGGGTTTCATCCTCTTCCGCCTGGAAAACATTGGCGACCGCATCGAAGCTGTAGGCAGTGCTGTAACCGGCATTGTCATAAAAATAAATATTACCACTTGCGTCCCGTGGTTCAAAGGTAAACGTAGCATATTCTCCAAGACTCTCATCGGCATAGGAGATCCAGAAGTAACCATCATCCAGCCTTCCGTCTCCCCAGCTGTTTTTGACCAGCCAGGCACCATCTGTTGCAGGCTGATTTTGGGGATCAAAGTTTTCTTTTGCATAATGATCATCCCAACCTACAAGCAGCACAGCATGATTGGCACCATAGTATGTGTAGTCGGACTGATAATAGGCGTAAGAAGTACCGTTGTCATAGTAGTTCAATGAATTGGAGCGAAATGCCACATAGACGCTGCCATTTTCCAGCATACGGGATTTGATGGCGTTTCGTTCACTTTCTGTGCGGACACTCATAATCATCTCGGAACCAGTCATTCGATAGGCAGCTGTATATCGTTGATATTCTGAATGATTCGTAATATAGCCTTGATAGGGGAGGTATTGTTCTTCTTGTATCCCAACGGTACTGAGAAAAAAGGAAGCATGCAGTGCATTTCCGCCAGTTGCCCCTTTATTTTTTTGCAGGATGGCATCGTAATAAGTGGGGCTGAGTGGTTGCGGATCTGGCGTATAGAGGTAATAGCCCACTTGCTCTTCTGATAGATCCGGTTCGGCTTCTTCATGGGATAGCGTCCCATTGTGTAGCAAGTAGGTTTCTGCTGCCCCCAGTGTCGCAAATGCCCAGCACATGCCATCTAAGCCTTGATCTTTGACGGAGGTAATTACGCCAAGATCCCGCATGTCATAGGCATCTGGAAGTTGGGAAAGTGTAGAATCACCGTGAAGCGGAAGATCGTCGTCGGTGATATTGTCTGCAAATTCTTCGGCAACTGTCAGCGGCAAGTATCCTCCATTGTTGGTATCTGCGACTTCTGTGATGCCCTCTGTTGTCGTTTGGATGGTTTGTGTAATGGGGACTGCGGTTTCTGCAAAGGCAGATAATGGGAGTGCAGCGATTAGGCAGATCGCCGCACAACACTGTGCAGGAAAGCGTGAAATATGAAACATAAGTAAATCCTTTCTTTTGAGATAGACGCATCCCGGTTTGTGGCCTTATGATTATTTTTATTGTAACATATTTTTTTGCAGTTCGTCAATACTGTGATATGGAAAGTGGGAAATGTAAGATGTGCAAGCTTCATTATGGGCGGGATACAATAGGGAATCGTTGTGAAATATTTTTTACAGGCAAATGCAGGATAGTGTTTGTGTAGGATTAAAAATGTAAAAATAGAATCTTTTGTTTTTGGATTATGAAGTGTAAGACGAAAAAAATGATAAATGTACAAACCAGATCTTAAAATAACAAAAAATAAGAAAAAACACTTGACTTTTTCGACGGTTTATGGTATACTATAAAAGTCGCTTGAAAGGGTAGAAAATGACGAGGTGTGGCTCAGTTTGGTAGAGCACTACGTTCGGGACGTAGGGGCCGCAGGTTCGAATCCTGTCACCTCGACCAGCTAAAAGCCACGTAGTTTCGGAACTTTTCCGAAGTTACGTGGTCTTTGTTTTATAAGTTCATCATAAAGCGAAGGGCAGCCCGAAATCCGGCATAAAAACCAACCTTTGCAGATTCTGACCAGATATCGCCGATAGCAGTGAAAACGTCCAGTTGTTTGGCGTCGTCAGATGTCGATTCTGATAAATGAGAAAGGGCTTTCCACTTGCTTTCAATCTCACGATTGAGCAGTTTATCAGAATTGTATTCAATTTCTGCTTGATAGTATTTTTCAATTACCTCATTCATGTTTCAAGATTCCTTTCTGGGTTTCTCCGAAAAACGGACGAACCTCTTGACACGCCCTGAAAGGAATGCTATAATAGATTTAGCAAAACCTTTCGGGGCTTTGGTGGATAACGGTATCGCTTTACTTTCTCAGGGTGTAGCGGTACTGTTATTTTTTTATGTTCTCTGCACCTCGCTTTCGTTGTCTATATTATAGCACAAGATTCTAGTGCAGTCAATATGGCAACATACACAAAGTTCTAGTGCTATTTTTGTTTATTTTTACACTTGATACTAGTGTGAAATGGTGATATAATATAATAGGTGAAGTGGCAGACTTATTTTTAAACCGTCACTTTATGCAGAGAAGAGGCGAATTTATGTCATTAGATTATAAAATTGATGTGCTTGATGCATTAAAGAAAAAAGGGTATACTTCTACTAAAATAAGAAAGGAAAAAATTATAGGTCAAGCAACATTACAACGGTTACGACATAAGCAAAGTGTTTCTTTTGATGTACTTTCTAAACTTTGTGAAATTCTAGAATGTGATGTCGGTGACATTCTTGAATATGTAGCCGAACCAGAACCAGCAGAGCAGACAACAGAACCGATACAGGAGGAAAACATATGAGCCAATACGAAAAGCTAATGCTACGTATTCTATGCGGCATGCAAGATAATAATATTGCATTTTCTGACTTACAAAAGGTATTAACACTTTTGGGATTTGTTGTCCGTATAAAAGGTGACCATTTTATATATACT
>DYCW01000443.1 GCA_019417865.1 Ruminococcus sp.
CCCGTCTGCTCGCTTCTCAGGGTTACAGTGTCGCTATGCTGCCGCAACCGGACTGGCACAGCAGCAAAGACGTGACCCGTTTCGGCAAGCCACGGCTTGCCTTTCTTGTCACAGGCGGCAATATTGACTCCATGGTCGCACACTATACCGCTGCCAAGCGAAAACGCAGCAAAGATATGTATTCCCCCGGCGGAAAGGCTGGTCTGCGGCCGGATCGTGCAGTCATTACCTATTGTCAATGTATCCGGCGTGCCTATCCCGATGCTGTCATTGCCATCGGCGGTCTGGAGGCCTCCCTCAGACGTTTTGCCCACTATGACTACTGGGCAGATACTGTCAAGCCCTCTATTCTGGTGGAAAGCGGGGCGGATCTGCTGATGTACGGCATGGGCGAACATCAGATTACAGAACTGGCTGCCCGTCTGGCACAGGGCGAACCGATTTCTACTATCACCGACATTCGGGGAACCTGTTATCTCACCGATCCTGTCCACACGCCATGGGGTGCCGTACAGTGTCCGGATTATGCACAAGTTGCCAGTGATAAAAAGGCATACGCCAAGGCAACCCGACAGCAGTATGATCAACAAGACGAAATCTATGGCAAAACCGTCATTCAGCGACACGGAAAACAGATGCTGGTGCAAAATCCCCCGGCATATTCCCTGACACAAGAGGAATTGGATGCCGTTTATCGTCTGCCCTATCAACGAAAACCGCACCCCATGTATGAAGCACAGGGCGGCGTGCCGGGCATTGCAGAAGTACAGTTTTCCATCGCACACAACCGTGGCTGTTTTGGATACTGCAATTTTTGCTCCATTGCCCTGCACCAGGGACGGCGTGTCACCTGCCGCAGTGAGGCATCCATTTTAGAAGAAGCAAAGAAAATTACAGAGATGCCCAATTTCAAGGGCTATATTCATGATGTCGGCGGACCGACTGCCAACTTCCGTGCCCCATCCTGCAAAAAGCAGCTGACACAGGGACTTTGCAAGGGAAAAAAGTGCCTTGCACCGCAGGTCTGTCCTGCCATTCATGCCGACCATTCGGAATATCTACACATTCTCCGCAAGCTGCGGGCACTGCCAAAGGTAAAGAAAGTCTTTATCCGCTCGGGTATCCGCTTTGATTATCTGTTAGCTGACCCCGATGATACTTTCT
>DYCW01000444.1 GCA_019417865.1 Ruminococcus sp.
AAGCAGATATCTATCTTAGAGCCGGTTTAGTATCTTGACATTGTTGTGAAAAAAAGATATAATAAGAAAAAACGTATCCACTCAATAATCCCCCGACTAGCAAAAAGAATAAAAAATGGTAAAATAACTTCAAAGAGGTCTAAGAGAGTCTAAAGACCAGAATGGAGTAAATGAGATGGATCGAAAATGAGGAACTTAACCAGCAGAATAACAATCTGACAGTTGGCAGTGCCTATCTCCTTTGAAACCCCAACGAAGAAATCGCTGCTATTATAAAGAATTTATTTTCGCAAGAGCACCCACGGATCATATAAGCCATTGATAACATTATAAAAATATTAAGAAAAGGAATGGATTAAACTATGAAAATCGTACCTTATGCCCCACAATACAAAAATGATTTCATTGAGATGAATAAAGCATGGATATCTGAAATGTTCGTAATGGAATCGGAAGATGAACGGGAACTTGGAAATATCGAACCTTATATTGAAAAAGGCGGTCAGATTTTTTATGCACTTGCTGAAAACGGAGATGTTATGGCCTGTTGTATGATTGCACCAAGGGAAGACGGTGATTGGGAGATCATGAAATTTGCTGCAAAGAGTAAATACAAAGGCTCCGGTGCTGGAAGTGCGTGTCTTAAAGCTTGTATTGATTACGCAAAGCAGTTGAAACTTCCTAAAATTATCATCGTTTCCAACAGGAAATGCGTACAGGCAGTTCATCTGTATTTCAAGCATGGATTTCAAGAAGTTCCTGTTGACAAGAAACGGTTTCCTTTCGAGCGGGCGGATATTGCATTTGAAATGACGCTATAATTGAAAACTTACAAATGAATCTGCAAGTTGTTCGTAATAAAGGTGCAGAGGGAGTGGACAGAATGCAGAATCGTGGTAGACAATGCGTACGAGGATTC
The DNA here is from genome assembly GCA_019417865.1 of Ruminococcus sp. Taxonomy (GTDB): domain Bacteria; phylum Bacillota; class Clostridia; order Oscillospirales; family Ruminococcaceae; genus Ruminococcus_C. Next base: position 920 of record DYCW01000444.1, read on the forward strand.
TATTGTGGGAACACCGCAAGAAGGAAACCTGTCACCATTGCTGGCAAACGTCATACTGAATGAACTTGATAAGGAAATGGAAAAATGAAGACTAAACTTTATACGATATGCGGATGACTATATCATTATGACAGTAGCAAATCCAAATTTATGGTATATATGATTCTATCGTTGCCATCAAAGGCTGGATTGAGTGACCTTATCACCAACGCTGGAACAAATTTTACAATACATAATCAATTCCCAATAGCCCCTCTTCTTTTTGCCTCTTCACACATTTTATAATCGTGCATATAATAATGTTATAAAATGTGAGGTGATGTAATTATCAACAGAAAATTTAAAAGCAAGCTTGCTGGCTTTGCATCTTTGCTGACAACCTGTCCACAGGCACTTGCTATTATGGAAGGCAGTACAGCATATCCAAACATTCAAGGACTGGTACAGTTTTATCAGACAAAACAAGGGGTACTGGTATCAGCGGAAATTGACGGACTGCCAGCCTCAGAAGGGATTTGCAGCAATCCGGTATTTGGCTTTCATATTCACAGTGGCGGACATTGTGAAGGGAATGAACACGATCCATTTGCTGAATCCATGTCCCACTACAATCCTGCTGACTGTGAGCATCCGTTCCATGCCGGAGATTTACCGCCATTATTTGGAAATCAAAATTATGCATTTAGTGCATTTCTAACAAATCGTTTCACATTACCCGAAATAATCGGAAAAACCTTAATCATTCATAGAAAGCCTGATGATTTTACAACGCAACCATCTGGAAATGCAGGTGAAAAAATCTCGTGTGGAAAAATTATACCCTGTAATAAATGTAATTTACATCTATTGAAATAATATCAGCGATGATTTGAAAAATATCACCAAAAACATCTAATGCATGCACAAAGCTGCATACGGCAAACAAAATACTTTTAATTTCCCCATATGTATCTTTTTCCTTT
>DYCW01000445.1 GCA_019417865.1 Ruminococcus sp.
TTGTCATGGGTCGGGCAACGGTATCCGCTTGTCACGATGATTTTACTGCAATTCAAGGCGGTATAGAGGGCTTCCAATTTTTCAATGAGTTCGGATGCAATTAAAGTTTCGTGGGATTTTCCACAACTACACCGAAATTCTTTGACGTTGAAATGCGGGGAAAGCTGGGTTTGATCGTCAAATTTGTATGTAAGAATTGACATGTTACACTCCTTATTCGACTTCCGGCAGTCCTGCCACGCTGGTCAAAACAGATAGCACCCCAGCCAACAGAGCCGCACTGCCCATGGCAATCCAATTGACTTCCTGCATCACAGCAGCCACGCCGATGGTTGCCACGGCAGTTTGTGCCATAGTTTTCACGGCTCTGACTGTCGCAGCCTTCGCCCAAAGTTTCCAATTTCTCATACCGATTCTTCCTCCTTCGTTTCATAATCACCGGAGAGCAAGACCAGCATTTCCGGCGTTAAGTCGCCAGATGCAAAAATCTGATACTGCCCATTTTCAAGTTGTACTGCTTTAATTTCCGCCTTGCCCCAGCCGCTCCGCTGGATGGCTTTTCCCTGTTTCAAGGCATCCACTGCTTCAATGATATTCATTTGCAACACTCCTTACAAGATTGTGATGGACTGAATCATCGGATGACTGTTGTTGCTCCGACCGACCCAGACCAAATAATATGTGCCTGCTGTTACGCCCTCACACGGCGTTAATGTTGTGATATAGTCCGTGCTATACAGCCACTGTAAGGGCAGGTCGATATAGCTACCATCTACCTGTGCTTTTGTCAGAATGTCGTCTGCTGTACCCGTATCAGACTGTACCAGCCGCAAAATACCAACTTCTGTACTGCTCGCTAAGAACCGGATTGCAATTTGCGTGGATGCGTTCACGTGAATGGGGGACGTGGAACAGGTGTAACAGCTATAATCCCATCCAAAAATGGTCGTTCCATAATTCAGGGCATACCCGCTTTTTTCGCTGCAAAAGTCCGCATGGATTGCCGTAAAATCTGCCACACTGTAAATGGTACCATTGTAGAGCAGCCGCAAATTTTCCCGATTATCTGCATCATATAGCACGACTTTTTCGGTCGGCGTTTCGCCGCCTGAGATTTTCAAAATTTTTGGCACGAGCGTGTTAAATTTTTCAGTTTGTTCAGCATTCACGCCCTTTGCAACAAGGTTGGCGGCAAACTGCTGTCGCAGCTGATTCAGCTTTTCAAGTTGTTCTGCAATCGTTGCCATGTTACACCTCCACCATCGTTGCAAGCACCGTGGATATATCGCCAACGCTGTCCTCTAAGGCTTTGATACGAGTTGCAAGGTTATTGTCCGCCGCCTCTCGCTCTGCGGTCACTTTCGAGTAAGTGCTATGCAGATAGGTTTCAATGCCGTCCAAAAATTCCTTGTTTTCGTGTGTGTGGGCGGATTCAATTGCTTGTGCAACCTCTGTTTTCTTTGCATAATCTGAGAGGTCGGTAGGCGTTCCACCGTCGTTTTTGATGGTTGCTGTCGTTGTGCCGTTTTTGTCGGTGATGATAATAGTTGCTCCGGTATCTGTTTCGGTGACGGTTGCTGTTGGTGAGTAGCCGTCCGCCCCGTCTTTTCCATCAATTCCATTCACGCCGTCTTTGCCGGGCGTTCCGGGGTCACCTTTTTCGCCCTTGTCACCCTTTGCAGGCTGCCCAGAATCCTGATAGTCACCGGTGGTTGCATCATAAATCCACCATGTGTCGTTTTTGATAATCGGCATTTTTGCAATCAGCTGTTCCACCTGTGCAAGGATGGACTGCATCTCACGAAGTGCCTTGTCGATGGCATCAATGCCGC
>DYCW01000045.1 GCA_019417865.1 Ruminococcus sp.
TGCTGGAACCGGTGCAACACAGGATGAGAAAACAGGAGAGGCAACTTGGATGGTAACGCTGAGCCTGAACGACAGTGGCACAGAGAAGTTCTATAATGCAACTTCTGCCCTGTATGAGGACAACGGGCAGATTTCCATCTGGATGGACAACACCATGATTTCTGCACCATCTGTCAATGCGGTTATTTCCGATGGGGAAGCAACGATTAGCGGTAATTTTACCTATGAGACCGCAAAGGAACTGGCAGATAAGATCAATGCGGGTGCGTTGCCGTTCGCTCTGGAAACCACCAGCTTTAAAACGATTTCTCCGACCATGGGCGAAGGGGCTTTGGATGCGATGGTGATTGCCGCTTTGATTACAGTAGCTTTTATCATCATTTATATGATCGTATTATATCGTTTGCAGGGCGTTGTCGCTTCGATCTGTTTAATTGGACAGATTGCCGGCATGCTGGCAGCAGTTTCCGGCTGGTTCGGCTTTATGGATAGCAATACATTGACCATACCGGGTATTGCGGGTATTATTCTTTCTATCGGCATGGGCGTAGATGCCAACATTATTACCGGAGAGCGAATCCGAGAGGAACTGCGAAAGGGCAAGCCGCTGGATGGTGCGTTGCAGTCCGGTTACAGCCGTGCATTTAGTGCGATCTTTGATGGCAACCTGACAGGTATTATTGTGGCAATCATCCTGATGGGAGCATTCGGTACACCGGACAGCTGGTGTGCAAAGCTGCTCAGTCCGCTGTTCCAGTTCTTTGGTGCAACGACAGAAGGTGTGATTTACTCCTTCGGCTATACATTGATGGTTGGTTTGATTATGAACTTCATCATGGGCGTATTTGCAGCCAGACTGATGACGATGTCTTTGTCAAAGTTCAAATGCTTCCAGAACAAGAAACTCTATGGAGGTGGGTTAAATGGCTGAGAAAGAAAAACAGTATAAGCACTATCCGGTGGATGTCAAGGTGCGGAATTTCTGCGGCAAATCCAAGCTGTTTTTCCTGCTGACCTTGATCTTGGTTATCATTTCAATTGCTTCCTCTTTTACTGGTGTAGACATTGCACTGGAATTTAAGGGCGGCACTATCATTACATACAGCTATGAAGGCGATGTGGATAAGAGTGCCATTTCCAAAGACTTATCCGATCTGATTGGCACAAGTGTCAATGTACAGGACGGCGAAAGCCTGGACAGCGGCAGCAAAACCCTGTCTCTGTCCTTTACCTCAACAGAAGGCTTGACCGTGGAGCGGCAGGCAGAAGTTACAGATGCCATTCAGGCTCGTTATCCGGATGCAAACATCCAGTTGCTGGATTCCAACGATGTCAGTGCTCGTTCCGGCAGTGACTTCTTCACCAAATGTATTGTTGCGGCGGTATTTGCAGCGATTATTTTAATTCTGTATATCGCATTCCGATTCAAGCAAATCAGTGGTTGGTCTGCTGGTGTGTGTGCAATTATTGGTCTGCTGGCAACACTGGTGGTGACCTATGGTTCTGTTGTATTGTTGGGCTTTGAGATTGACTCCAACTTTATGGCAGTCATCCTGACACTGCTGGGCTATGCAGTCAACGATACCATCGTTATCTATGACAGAATCCGTGAGAACCAGCAGAAAATGCCGGGGATGTACATTGCAGATCTGGTGGATACCAGTTGTTCCCAGTCCCTGCGTCGTTCCCTGCGGACTTCCATTACCACGGTATTTGCTATGGTTGCCATCATTGTAGTGGCAGCAATTATGGGTCTGGAATCCATTCAGCACTTTGCCATTCCGATGGCAGTCGGCATTGTAGTCGGCACCTACCATTCTATCTGCTTTGTACCGAGCCTGTGGGTTTGGTGGCAGAAGAAGCGTGGCATAGACACGTTGAAGGTGATTGAAAAGAAAAAGAAGCGGGTAACTGAATAATCAAAATCAGATATTGTAAAACGAGAGACGGCAGAACGGCTGTCTCTTGTTTTTTCATACTATATAGAAGGAACGATACTTTTTATAATTATACTGATTCTACTACATAATACTATGAAAACAAGTATAACCGGACTTTTGTTCCTTTGGATGCGGAAATACTACGAAAAGGAGATGTGAACGGAGACGGTGTGGTTTCCGTGGAAGACGCTGTCCTAACCCTGACGATATACGCACAGAAATCTGCTGGACTGACCGTTGATTGTTCAGACGCCCAGCTGGCAGCAGCAGATATCGACGGAGACGGCAATATCAGCGTAGAGGATGCGGTAGCGATTTTGACTTACTATGCAAAACAGTCTGCCGGTTTAAATCCCACTTAGGACTAATCTCTTTTATTTTATATAGAAACGAGTCTTATTTCTAAAGAAAACGTCCCCTGTTTGGATACATGGCAAACAGGGGGCGTTTTTTGGAATGTTTCTTTGGTATATGCTGGATTGCTTGTGAACTTTTCAGCAGAACTGGTAAAAATACTTGCAAATACAACAAAAGTGTGCTACAATACCAGTAGGAAAGGGGGCAGCCTTTATGCTGAAAGCAGGCGTTTCGACTGCTTGTCTGTATCCGCAGCCCACAGAGGAAGCCCTCTACGATCTTGCACTTGGCGGCGTGACCACTGTGGAGTTGTTTATCAATACCCATGCGGAGTTAAAACGCAGTTTCGTGGCAGCCATGGCAGATATCTTGCACCGCTTTGAGGTGCAGTGCAGTTCTCTGCATCCGTTCACCAGCGAAATCGAGCCAATGATGCTCTTTTCCAACTATGAACGGCGGGTCGGCGACTTTCTGGAGTACTGCCGGAATTATTTTACAGCCATGCAGCAGCTGGGTGCTACCATCTTTGTTTTACACGGCAACAAGCAAGTGGTTGGAATGGATATTGATTTTTATTGTGAGCGGTTCGGAAAATTGGCTGCACTGGGCAAGTCCTATGGCGTGACGGTTGCACAGGAAAATGTAGCACGCTATACCAGTCGTTCGCTTGCCTTTTTGCAGCAAATGCAGCAGAAGATGGGGAATGAGGTGAAGTTTGTGCTGGATGTCAAGCAGGCAGTTCGTTCCAAGGAAGATCCCATGCAGATGCTGCAAACCCTCGGCAGGAATATTGTGCATGTACACATAAGCGACCACGGCGAATACGGGGACTGTTTACCGATCGGAGCCGGTCGGTTTGCAGTAAAAACGTTTTTGCAGACCCTTTCGACGATCAGCCCAAACTGTACTGTCATGTTAGAACTTTACCGCAGTGGATTTCGTACATTACAGGACTTGCTGCATAACTATCACATATTGCAGCGTATGATACAAAACTGTAATAAGGAGGAATGAATGGATGCAATGCCCGTTTTGTGGTGCAAAGGATACCCGAGTGCTGGACTCCCGTCCGGCAGAAAATAGAATCCGGAGAAGAAGAGAGTGTGCTGTTTGTGGTAAGCGTTTCACGACCTATGAAATTGTAGAAAGACCACTGTTGATGGTACAGAAACGGGATGGCAGCTTTGAACCGTTTGATCGACAAAAGCTGATCACTGGCATTTTTAATGCCATTAAAAAACGACCGATCAATGTAGAGCAGGTTTCTGCCATTGCGGAAGGAATCGAACAGCAATGTGCCAATGCGATGCGTAGTACCGTCACTTCCATTGCGATTGGGAATTGGATCATGGAGCACCTGAAGCATATTGATGCCGTTGCTTATATTCGGTTTGCTTCCGTTTATCAGGATTTTACAGACGTTGCAAGCTTTATTGCTGCCATCAGTGCACTGGACAAAGAGACAGCAGATACACAAATGAGACAGGAGGCGTTACAGTATGGATACGAGTGATTTGTTTGATGTAGAGGACAGAACCGCAGAGTTTGATACACAGGACATACAGGATGCAAAAGTTTGGTCGATATTGGCATATTTCGGCATTCTATTCTTCCTGCCATTGGTCTGTGCACCGAAGTCCAGATTTGGAAGATTCCATGCCAATCAGGGTTTGGTGTTACTGATTTGCAGTTTGGCACTGGCTGTTGTAAGCTGGATTTTATCGTTTATCGTTGGTTGGATCCCCTTCATCGGTAAGGTTATTTGCAATCTTGTGAGCTTAGTGATTTTTGTTTTGACGTTGGCAGGGATGATTTATGGCATTGTACAGGCAGCACAAGGAAAGGCAAAGACACTGCCGCTGATTGGAAAAATTATAGTGATTCGATAACCGGAAAGAGTGTCTGCGGTTCGGCAGCATCGTAGCGGACAGCGGCAAGCAGCAGACCGTCTTCTGCCAGCAGGAGGGAAACACAGGCGGTATCCTGAAGCGTATAGGTATATTCCATGCCTTTACAACCGCAGAAATGGTTTAGAGGGAGCAGCTGCTCCGTTTGCAGGGTGGCATACATCCGGTAAACGGGGCTGTTTTCTTCTTCGGCTGGAATCGTGACGGGGCAGGAGCGAACTGGTGCGGATTTTGCTGGGGTCAGATTGTGTTCTGTGAGAAACTGACGGCGGGCAGTTTCGTCTGGCAGCTTGTAAAAGGCTGGAAGTGTTGTGTCAGATGTCACATCGGAGCGGTTGTGCAGACAGTGCCGTAGGAGAACGCCGCTGCCAAGCAGAAATACTGCTGCAAGCAGAAATGGGATTTTTATTTTTCGCAAAGCAGACACCTCTTTTCATAAGTATCGGTATATTACCATAAGAACATAGATATTGATTTTCCTTTCCATCTTATGATAGCAACAAAGAAAAAAGAACCGGAGGAGGCATTCCGTGCGATTGGATAAATGGCTTTCTGATGCCACAAATTACACACGCAGTCAGCTAAAGCAGCTGATTCGCAGCGGGCAGGTTACGGTAAATGACTGCATTGTGAAACGACCGGAAACGGCTGTCAGCCAAACGGATATCATTTGCCTGCAAGGCAAGCCAGTGACGACAGTTGCCCGCTATTGTCTGCTGCTGCATAAACCGCTTGGATATGTCTGTGCCGTTACAGATGAAACCGAAAAAACGGTGATGGAACTGATACCGCCAGATTTACAGAGAAAAGGGCTATTTCCGGTAGGTAGACTGGACAAG